>NZ_JAUMSQ010000007.1:0-108490 GCF_030519285.1 Mycolicibacterium arseniciresistens | reverse complement strand
CGCAGGCTCCACACCGGCAACGCCACGCTGATCGACTCCCATTAGGTCGCAGTAATACGGAGCGCGATAGTAGGTAATGTGCAAGTGTGGTCGGGGCCGATGACGACGAAGCTGGCGGTTCTCGTGCGCGCCGTCCTGCTCGGCGCGTGCGGCGAGGGCCGAAACGGAGTGGCAACTATTCAGCCTCTTCTCCATTTGCGAGCACATCAGCAAGCAGTCCCATACACAGATGAGGAACACGCGAGTGCGAAAGTTGGGAATGATCGTTGCCGCCGCGACGGCACTATTGATGGTGGGGGTTGCAGTACCGGCGACGGCCTCGGCCGCCAACAAATGCCCGCATATGTTTGGGATGCCACAACGGCTGGTAGACGCGGGAGGAGCAGTTGTCCAGGAGTGGACGGTGACCGATCTGCGTCAGAGTTCCGATCCCGCGCCCGGTTACCCCCTAGCAGGACGCCTGTGGGAAGCGACGGCTTCGGTGCAAGCGGTATCCGGGTCGGTTACACCAATCATCCCGAACATCCGCGCGATATCTGCGTCTCGCACCGATTACCCAGTGCTGTGGCAACTTTCGAGTCCCGCAGGCATTTCGGGCGCGACCCTCGCTCCGGGCCAGACGTCGACGGGCAAGGTGTTTTTCGACGTTACCGGCGATGACCCGATGGCGGTCGTCTACACGACCGGCGGCCCCAAGCCGGCGATGATGTGGTGCTGCAACGGTGACATGATGATGCCGATGGACGACATGATGGGCATGGACATGCCGATGTCGATGGACATGGGCGACTGCCCGCACTGCGCGAACATGCAGTCGTAATAGGCACCACGATCACCTGCGCCGCCGGCACGGCGAACTCGTCGACGATGATTGATAATCCCAAACACGAGACTTCACAAGCAGGTCCAGGGCGAAGTCAATACGTCTACGTCAACTGCTGGTTCACCTCGAGGCCGATCAGCGCTATCACAATCAACGGGATTAGGATTCGCCCTGAAACGCGCATATTCACCCAGTCGCCGGTGAATCGGCCGACCGCCGCCCAGATGACGATTGCGAGGGCGCCGAGCAACCGCGGCGGGCCTGTCGGGTTGTACCGCATCGCCCCGCGTAGCTGTCCGTGGAGGGTCAGATACACCGATCGGGTCCCGCCGCATAGCGGATCCATCACTCCGACGTAGTGCAGCGGCCGGGGTGCATATCGTTGAGCTGCTCCGACGGCGCCGCGACTGGGCCGGTCGGCACCTGGCGTCCGGCCGTATCCAGCACGATCGCACGTTCGCCGATAGTGACCGGCTCATTGAACAGCAGCGTGATCAGCTGCGGCGACGAGGCGACCGCGGTTTGGGCCGCCGGTTCGGTGAACAGCAGCGTCGGGTGCGCCGACGCCAGTCCCGCTGCCGGGCCCATCAACATCGCAACGACGACGAATCCGGTTGTCAGCCAGCGAATCACACGGTTCACAACATGTAAGCAACCCGGTCATCGATGGGCACCATCGCGCACTCTCCTCACAGGTATTTGCATAGTACTGTCGAGGTGCGTAGGAGCTATGACGATCTGAACAGAGGTCACCAAAGGGGTGCGGCGCTCGGGGGTCTTTACCGATTCTTCATCGAAAGTGGAGCCGACCCTTAGACCTGGGTCCCACGCTGGTAACGCACGACTGAGGTGACTGCAAGCAGCGCATGAGGTGGCTGCGGTCCCGCGATAGGCGGAAGATCTGTCCGCCGTGAGGATGACGACAGAAGGAGATCGCGTGCACACGAAGCGTTTCGTTGTTATCGCTGCGGCTGCTGTGGCTGCCACGCTGACCATTGCCGCGTGTAGCGGCAGCTCGGAAAATGATCACGATATGGCGTCCATGACGACCTCGACCGCGGCGCCGTCCCCGTCGGCACCGGCCGGTGGCGACGCACAGGGCCAAGCGCACAACGACGCCGACGTGACATTCGCGCAGGGCATGATCCCGCACCACCAGCAGGCGATCGAGATGAGCGACATGCTGCTGGCCAAGCAGGGCATCGACCAACGTGTGGTGTCCTTGGCCGACGTGATCAAAGCCGCCCAGGGCCCGGAAATCCAGAAGATGCAGGGCTGGCTTACCGATTGGGGCGTGCAGACCACAACAAGCCCACCAACGGGCATGCCCAACATGCCGAACACGCCCGGCCATGACATGGGAGATATGGGCGGCAGCGGCATGATGTCGGAACAGGACATGGCCGCGCTGCAGAACGCCCAGGGCGTCGAGGCCAGCCGGCTCTTTCTCACACAGATGACCCAGCATCACAAGGGTGCGATCACGATGGCGCAGACCGAGGTGAAGAGCGGTCAGTTCCCGCCTGCGGTGGAGATGGCACGTTCGATCATCTCGTCACAGCAGCAGGAGATCGACGAGATGCAACAGATGTTGAGTTCGCTGTAGGTCGGCAGCGAAGGCGGACGTAAGCGGGCTTTTCCCTTCTCCCCGTGCCGGTATCGCGGCTCCTGCCGGCACGGGGGCTCTCGGTGCTTTCGAGGCGAATGGCTGGCGCTGCAACGCCGAACGATTCGCGGGCTCCCGCCTTCAGGCGAGCGTGACAGCGAGAACGACAACCGCCAAAAAGGTGTCTAGCACCGCGCAGAACAAAGCCATTGAGCTTGCGACCACCCGTTCGGTGCGGTGGTGGTTGATGTCCCAGGCGGTGTGCGCGAGCAGTCCGGCACCGACCAACAGTCCGGCCCATGTCGCGTCGACATGGACGGCGGCAATGGCGGCGGCGGCGAAAACAGCCAGTGCCGCAGCCTGCAGCGGTGCACCCCATAGGGGACGCAACGCACCTCGGATCAGGCCGTATCCCAATAGCACTCCGGAAACTCCGACCATTGCCCATGACGACCAAGACGGGCCAATGCCTGGAACAAGGAAGCCGATGGTGATCACGATGACGCTGACGAAGAACATCGGCCAGGCGGCCACGCGCCGTTGGAGGGCCGCCGCCCCGAGGTAGACGAAAGCCGATGCGGTGACGACCGGCGCGACGTCGGTGTGGTCGGCAGGACCGGACCCGAAGGCAACGAACGTGGCGAACATGATGGCAGCCACAATGGGCCAGATGTTGGCGAACCAGGTGTGTGCCCATACGGGCTTTGTGATTGCGGGCATATCCATACCCTCAGGGGGTATCTGGGGTGGCGTCAATGCCATAGATCCCACAGATTAGGACATGGTGGATTGGGCTTGCGCGATCACTCGTGATGAACAGGGCACCGATCGTCTCGCCCCGACGATCGGTGCTCGATCAACGTCATCGCGAACGGTGTCACTAGCTTTCGCGGGTGACAGCGTTAGAGACGCCGTCCCGGCGTCGAAAAACTCATTCCCAAACACGCATGGGTCGGAGTCCTACCCACCCGTCAATCCGATACAGATAGGCCAGCCGCCGAATCCGACGGCCCAGGTGTGCGCTTGCCGGGCGCTGAGGGCGTCGGCAGCAAGATGGTGAACGTCGTCCCAGCCCCGGCACCGTCGCTGCTGGCGCTGATCTGGCCGCCGTGGGCCTCGACGAGCGCCTTGGCGATCGCCAGGCCCAATCCGGAGCCGCCGCGGTCGCGGGTGCGTGCCGCCTCGGCCCGGTAGAACCGCTCGAATACGTGCGGCAGATGGTCGCCGGCAATGCCCTCGCCCGTATCGGTGACGTGCAACACGAGATTGCGGCCAAGCGGTTCGGCGTGCACGTCGACGCGGCCGTGTGGCGGTGTGTGCCGCAACGCGTTGTCGAGCAGGTTCGACAACACCTGGGCCAGGCGTTGCGCGTCGCCCCAGACCGGCGGCAAGCCGGGCGCCACACGCATTGACAACGACACCTGTTTGGCGCGGTAGCGTTCGGTGACGGCAGCGACTGTCTTGGCGATCAGGTCGGTGACGTCGATGTCGGCGAATGCCATTGACGCCGAACTCTCTTCGGCCTGCGCCAATGCGGTGACGTCTTCGGCGAAACGTACCAGGCGCCGGGTCTGGTCGCGCAACATCGCGATGGTCTCCGGGCTGAGTGTCCGGACTCCATCTTCGACGGCTTCCAGGTAGGCCTCGAGCACCGATACCGGCGTGCGGATCTCGTGGGCAAGGTCGCCGAACAGTCGGCGGCGGGTCGCATCTACCGCCCCAAGCCGGGCGGCCATCTGGTTAAACGCCTGCGCCAGCGAGTCGAAGTCATCGCCCAATTTCGGTGGGGAGACCCGGATGTCGTAACGCCCCTGTGCTACTGCGGAGGCGGCCGATGCCACCTCGCCGACGGAGCGCTGCAGTCGGCGGCTGACATATAGACTGACTGCGAAAGCCGTGAGTGCCGCGACCGCGACCGCGCCGCCCACCGATATCGCGGTGGCGTATGTGTACGCCTCTTCAGCGTGGAATTGCTCGGCGGACCCGGCTGAAACGCCGGCCCGGTGCAGGTGTTCTCGAAACAGCGGCGGCCCGACGATGGCGGCGACGATCCAGGTGGTGAGCGCACCGGCTAGCAAGACCAGGGTTTGAGCGATCAGCAGCCGCATGCCGATACCGGGCCGGCCTCTGGTCAGGGGGCGCTTCACTGGCTCGTGCCCATGCGGTATCCGACGCCGCGCACGGTGATGACGTAGCGCGGGGCGACGGGATCGTCGCCGAGTTTGCGCCGCAGATGCCCGACGTGCACATCGACGAGGTGGTCGTTGCCGATCCACGGCTCACCGCGAACGGTCTCGAGCAGCTGACGGCGGCTCAGTACCACGCCTGGCCTGGCAGAGAGGGCTGTGAGGATGTCGAATTCGGTGCGGGTCAACAGGATTGGTTCGTCGTCGAGGAACACTTCGCGGGCTGCGACGTCGATGCGCAGCGGCCCGAAGCATCGCGGCGGGGCCACGTCGTTGCCGCGTGCGACATCGGCGCCGGGTACGGCACGCGGACGGCGCAGCATCGCGCGGATGCGTGCGACCAGTTCGCGCGGGCTGAACGGTTTGGTGACGTAATCGTCGGCGCCGACGGTAAGCCCGACGATGGTGTCCATTTCGGTGTCGCGGGCGGTGAGCATCACCACGTAGGCATCGGAGAAGGTGCGCAACTGCCGGCACACCTCGAGCCCGTCCATACCCGGTAATCCCAGATCGAGTACCACGACGTCGGGGTCGAGCTCGCGGGCCAGCGTGACGGCATCGGGCCCGTTGCCGGCGATGCGGGTGGTGAACTGCTCGCGCGCCAGATAGCTGGCCACGACCTCGGCGAGCGCTGTTTCATCATCGACCACCAGGGCCCGATAACCGCGCGCTGCATCACCGGAGGGCGCTGACGTGTTGTCCATGTCGTTCATGGTGCCTGGTGACGGCGGGGACTCGGCGGCGCGCTGCGATCTTCAACGAATCTTCACACGACCCATATCGGTTCGCCGGGCTGCAGCGCTCATCGTGGTGTTCGAAGGAGACAGATATGAGTGTGGGATGGGCGCCCGCTGTCCTTGGAAGCGGCGTGGATTGGCGGTCATGGCTGCTGCTGATCATCGCGCTGCTGGTGTGTTGGGGGCTTGTTATCGCCGCGGCGGCGGCGTTGTTCGGCAATCATTTCGGTGGACGCAGCCACCGCAACAGCTCACCGCGGACGGGTCGACACAATGGGTGAGGTAGCTGGGCGGCAGTGGAGCCGGCGCAGCTTTCTTACCGCCACCGCCGCGGCGGGCATGACGTTGGCCGCATGTGGGCGCGGCAGCAGCGCCGTCGCGCCGCGCAATGCGATCACCGACGCCGAGGCGCGCCGCCCGCACAGCGGGCGCACGGTGTCGGCCACCTTGACCGCGGATCGCGCGCGCGTGGACTTGGGCGGCACGATCGCCGACACGGTGTCCTATAACGGCACAGTGCCCGGCCCGCTGGTGCGGGCTTCGGTGGGCGACGAGCTGGCCGTGACGGTCCGTAACCGGCTGGGCCGCACGACGTCGGTGCACTGGCACGGCATCGCGCTGCGTAACGACATGGACGGCGCATCACCGGCCACACCCAACATCAACGCCGGCGGCGACTTCACCTACCGGTTTTCGGTTCCGCATCCCGGTACCTATTGGGCCCATCCCCACACCGGTCTGGATGCCGATACCGGGCTGTATTTCCCGGTGATCGTCGACGATCCGGCCGATCCGGGCGACTACGACGCGGAGTGGGTAGTGATGCTGGACGACTGGACCGACGGCGTCGGGTCCAGCCCGGCTCAGATCTATGACGGTCTGCGCAACGCGTCGGCGCCTGGCCATGACATGCCGGGTATGCACGGCATGCCGGGGATGCCGGGGATGCCGGGCATGGGCAGTGTTCCGGGTGTCGGCGGGCTTGGCAGAAGCCAATTGCTCGGCGGGGACGCTGGCGATGTGAGCTACCCCTACTACATTGTCAACGGCCGTATTCCCGCGGTGCCCAGTACTTTTCGGGTCAAGCCAGGGCAGCGTGTACGGATCCGGCTGATCAACGCCGCATCAGATACGGCGTTTCGGGTCGCGTTGGCCGGCCACAAGCTGACGGTGACCCACACCGACGGGTTCCCCGTGGTGCCGACCGACGTCGACGCGCTGCTGATCGGGATGGGGGAGCGCTACGACGTGGTGATCACCGCCGGCGACGGGGTGTTCCCGTTGGTGGCGGCGGCCGAAGGCAAGACCGCATCGGCGCGCGCACTGTTGATCTGCGGTTCGGGTGCACCGCCGGCGGCCGACTACGCGCCACCAGAGCTGCAAGGGCGGGTCGGCACCGTCGCGACATTTGCGGCCGCACCCGGCGCGGCGCTACCTTCGGCGCCCGCCGACGTGGAGCTGCCGGCCCAGTTGGCCGGCTCGATGATGAAGTACGACTGGACGATCAACGGATCGCCGTTCGCCGGCAGTCGCCCGCTGGCGGTGCGTGAGGGCCAACGGGTGACGTTGTCGTTCAACAACATGTCGATGATGTGGCATCCCATGCATCTGCATGGCCACACCTTCGAGGTGCTCACCGGTGACGGGCGTCCCGGTGCCCGCAAGGACACGCTGATCGTGTTGCCCATGCGGCGGCTGGCCGTGACGTTTGTCGCCGACAACCCGGGGGAGTGGATGCTGCACTGCCACAACACCCATCATCAGGAGGCGGGCATGATGACCAGCCTCAATTGCACCAGCTGATCCGGCTGCTCGGCACGGCCGAAGTTCACCACTCGATGAGCCGGGTGACGTAGGGCGTCATACCGCTGGTGCGCACCGGGGAAATCTTGACCACCGAGCCGGTGTAGGGCGCTTCGATCATCTGCCCGTTACCTAGGTACATCGCCTCGTGCTGGCTGGCGGTGGGGCCGTAGAAGATCAGATCGCCACGGCGCATTTGCGACGACGGAATTTTGCGGCCGGAGTTGTATTGAGTTCCCGAGTAGTGCTCGAGCTTGATGCCGACGCCGGCGAAGGCGTAGAGGATCAGCCCCGAGCAGTCGAACCCGACGGTGTTGGCCCCTTGATCGATGCCGCGGGAGGGCCCGTTGGCGTTGCCGCCGCCCCATGAGTAGGGCACCCCAAGCTGAGACATGGCCCGGCGAATGACCAATTCGGTGGCCTGTTGGCCGTACACCCGCGGGATGCGCCCATTGGTGAAGCCGGGATCGGCTCGAGCGGCGGCTTGCGGCAGAATTCCCAACCTGGTGCACCGCGTTGACGATGGCAAGGGGGTCGCCTGCCACATTGGCGCTGGGCACCATCGGCAGCGTGGTGTCCCACTGGCTCGTGTGGGCTGGCGCCTGGGCCGCCAGCGGGCTTGGGGAATCCCACCGGTCCGGTGTGGCCGGCGCGTCCCCAGCGCGGGCGGTCGGGCTTGCCGCTTCGGGTGAGACGCGGGCGGCATCCAGGCGGGCCTGGGCGGCATCACGGTCAGCGACGAGCCGATCAACTTCAGCTTGTTGGGCGCCGAATTGACGTTGCGCATCGGTCAGTGCGGCCACCGCGGCTTCCTGACTGCGCGCAGCGTCGACAGCGGCTTGGTCGGCGCGCTGCTGCGCGGCGCGCGCCGCCGACGCACGATTGGCCTGTTCGGTGCGGGCGCGTTGCAACTCGCTCAACGCATTTCGGTAGCTCAGCGCCAGAGTCTGATCGGCACTCGCGGTCGAGATGATGTCCTCGGGGCTGGATGCTGACAGATACGCGCCCGGGGGCCCGTTGACGTAGGTGGCCGCCGCGAATTCATCGAAGCGCCGTTGGGCGGCGGCGATCGCCGCGGTGTAGTCGGTCAGCCGTTGCTCGCTGGCTTGCACCTCACGGCGTGCGGACTCGGCGGCGTCGCGTGCCTGCGCGACTTCGACAAGCGCCTTGTTAACGCCCTCCTGCTGAATCTGAATCTGTGCGCCGACGTCGGCCAACCGCTGATTGGCCTGAGCCAAATCGGCGATCAGTGCTGTGATCTCGGCTCTGCCCGGATGGGAGCCGGAGTTATGGGATGCATACGCGGGGGCGCCAATATGGCCGAGCAGGACCGTGGTCGCGGCCACCGCGACGATGATGCGGCTGACGTGTCGGCGTGCGGGCCTCATTGAAGATCTCCCTCAGCGGTGTGCGCGGGCGCGTCACCGTCGGCAGGTCGTGGATCAGAGCTCCCGTGGCGCAGTTACGGACCGAGCCAGTAAGTAGTTGTCCAGTACGTACTTGCACCGTACATCACAGCAGCCTCACGAGAAACACGAGCCACAATCTCATTGTGATAACGGTTTTGGCAGTGGACGCTAGCTCGGCGATCCGCAACCGCGTGTAACGCAGGCGCCGGGAACTACGGCTCTCGGTAACGTCCGATCGGTTAATTCATCTGTGGCGAAGCGGTGACAGTGTCTGTGGGGCAGAATGATTCAGCCTCAGGCGGCGCGGACAGAGTCTCAATCAACAGATCTTGCCGGCCATGCTTCAACGCTCATTGCAGGCGGGTGGTCAGGCGCCGACGTGGGCGCAACGCCGGAGCTGCGGCTTGCGGCGGCGTACGTACCAGGTACGTAGAATCCGATCATCGGACGACGTGTGGTGAAAGGGAGGGCTACGTGCGCCGCATCCTTCAAGGTCTGCTGGTAGCAACGGTCGCGGTAACGGCACCCTTGGCCGGCCCACCGCTTGCCGAATCGAGAGCAGCCGCAACAGCGAGCACGCAGAACAGCGTCGCGGCGGTACGTCCCGGCCCGGGAGAGGTTGTGGGCGTGGGGCATCCGGTGATGGTGGTGTTCGACCGACGGGTTGACAACCGTGCCTCAGCCGAGCGCATGATGAACGTCACCACAGCGCGACCCATGACCGGGCGTTTTACCTGGATCAACGACGCTGCCGTGGAATGGCGCCCGGACGAATTCTGGCCGGCTCACTCGACGGTCACCCTGAGCGTTGGTGGCATGAAGACCGAGTTCTCGACGGGGGCCGCCGTCGTTAGCGTAGCCGACATTTCGGCTCACACTTTTACGGTGAGCATCGACGACCAGGTGGTGCGCGAGATGCCCGCATCGATGGGAAAGTCCGGATTCGACACACCCGTCGGCACGTTCAACGTACTGGAGAAGCAACGCGAAGTGGTCTTCGATTCGCGCACCATCGGCATTCCGCTAGACGATCCTGAGGGCTATCTCATCAACGGCGAATACGCCGTGCGGGTGACCTGGGGCGGCGTGTATATCCATTCGGCGCCGTGGTCGGTGGGATCACAAGGCTCAGCCAATGTCAGCCACGGCTGCATCAACCTCAGTCCCGACAATGCTGCGTGGTATTTCGACACCGTCGGGGTCGGCGATCCAGTGATTGTGCGGGCGTAGCCGGACGCGGAGACCCACAGCCGTCGCGTCAAAGCTCGGACGGAGCTAACGATCGGGGTACGCTCCGCACTAACACTGCTGGAGGGTGAATCGGTGCGGGTGCGAGGTTTTGGGGAGCTGGAAGCCGTCGTCATCGATCGCGTCTGGAACCGCGATCCCGACTCGGTGACGGTGCGTGAGATCTTCGAGGAACTCTCCGCTGAGCGGCACATCGCCTACACCACCGTGATGTCGACGATGGATAACCTGCACCGCAAAGGGTGGCTCGAACGCGAACGCGACGGCCGGGCGTATCGCTATTGGGCCACCATGACCCGAGAAGAACACACCGCGCGGCTCATGCGCGACGCGCTCGACGGTGGCGGGCGTTCGGAATTGGTGCTCAGCTATTTCATCGAGCAGATCGGGCCCAAGGAATCCGAGCGGTTGCGAGAGGCCTTGCGGCGGCTGGCCAGACGGTCGACCAAGGCGAACAAGCGGTGAGTATCGCCGCCTATCTGGTGCTCTACAGCGTCGCTGTAGTCGCGGTCGGGCCCCCGCTGTTGCGCAGGCTTACCCGTGCTGGACATGCGCCACGATGCGGAGTGGCCGCCTGGCTGATCGCCATTGTCAGCGTGGTGCTCACCTGGATAACCGCATCCGTCCTCATACTGCTCGACACGGTCACCCACTCAGGCCAGCGTGACTCGTTCGTCGAGTCCTGTTTCCAACTGCTGTGCGACCTGGCCGCCGGTGAATTCGGCAGCGCACCACAACTCGTGCTGTTCGCGGGAGCCCTCGCCGTCGTGTCTGTCAGCGCCCTCACTGGCCTGCGGCTGGCGTGCGTCGTGCGGCGGCTGCGCACGAACGCTCACGGGCATGCCCAAGCAATTCGACTCGTGGGCCGCCCCACCTCCGAACGCGATGTATTCGTCGTCGACGCCGCCGAGCGCACCGCGTATTGCGTGGCCGGCAAACCATCGGCGATTGTCGTGACCAGTGCCGCCGTCGCAGCACTCGACGAACAGGAATTGGCCGCCGTGCTGGCCCATGAACGGGGCTCACCTCAGCGGTCATCACCCCAAAGTGGTGACAGCGCTGCGTGGCCTAGGGGTGGTCTTTCCCCGTCTGACCCTGATGACCGCCGGTGCCGCCGAGGTGTCACGGCTACTGGAAATGTGCGCCGACGACGCTGCTGTTCGTCGATACGGGCATCGGGCACTGTTGACCGGTCTGATGGCACTGGCGGGTGCGGCACCTGCTGGTGCACTCGGCGCCGCTGACGTCGCGGTGCTGAGCCGCGCGGAACGCCTTGCGCTGCCGCCCGGCCCCACGCACTCGGATCCGCGCCCAGGCCGCACTCACCAGTACTGCGCTCATCATTGGCTTCGCTCCGCTGGCGACTGTCGTCCTCGGCGTATCAGGTTTCCTGATGTGTGCCAGCTAGACCACCGACATACTCAGTCGGCGGTATCCGTCCAGACCGGTTGCCCCGCAATCGAATCTAACAGCAAGCTTTCATCAGCCCACGAGGGCGTCGCGCATGCCCGCCCCGGCGCGGCCAGATGCGGCGGCCGCCGCATCGAAATCACTACGCATGGCGCATCGTCGCGAAAACGGTTGTCGTTCTGTAAAGAATCGTTGAAGACTCGCCGCGGCACGCGTCAAACACTTCTACTGAACTACGTAGTAGCGCAGTATTAATTCGTGGACAAGTGCAGCGCTGCGCTCGGCAAGCAGGTGTTCGGCCCCCTTTCTGTCGACGTTGGGCGCCGTGAGGTCCTCCTTGCTGACGAACTGATCAGGCTGACCCGAACTCAATTCGACATCCTGGCTGCGCTTGCTCAACGGGGAAGCCGGGTGACCAGCCGCCAGGAACTACTCGACACCGTCTGGGGACCAAGCTGGGCGGGTTGCGCTGATGTGGTCGATATGCACATCGGTCACTGCGAAGGAAGTTGGGAGACGATCCTGCCCGGCCCCTGCTTGTGTTGAGCGTCCGGGGCATCGGCTACCGGTTATGCGAGTGACCTTCAGGAAGAACTGCCACAAGCGTGTTGCGACCGGACTTCGCGACAACTAAGCCTCGCGGATTGTCGGCGTGCGGCCCCACGCCAGATATGTCACTCGCAGCGGTGTGAGCTCGACCTGCAAGTCTGGCACCAGCTCAGCGAGTATTGTCCACGGTCGGTCGACGCCATTGAACGTTGTGACAAACCGCGCCATCAACCGACGGCTGCTGAGGTTTAACGGAAATGGCCTGCGCGGTACCACCTTTGCCCCCAGTACCGCAATGTGGCCACCGGGTTTGAGCTGACCAAGCATATTCTCCAGCGCGCGACGCGAACGGGTGATGTCGTGGACGAGGCAGAACAGCGCCGCGTCCGCTTCGACACCCGCACGGGCGTCCTCGACGGCACCCTGCATCAGGTCGATATTCGACCAACCACGTCGCTGCGCCCGCTCGCGCGCCAGCTCAAGCATGTCCGGGCTCAATTCGAAACCGATGATCCGCCCGCTCTGGCCGATCTGCTGTTCGATTCGGTCGAAGCTCAGGCCGGTTCCGCAGCCGACGTCGATCACGACATCCCCTGGCTGCAGATCGAGGTTGTCGATGGCGCGTGCGCGATGGCGCGGCAACCCCTCAACGCGACCGCCGATCGAGATGAATTGATCGTATGTTCGCGCTAGCCGGCGATACTTTTCGCGGGCACGATCTGGGTCAGGCGGCGGTGACTGCGCCACCGCTTGATCGTATGCCCGGTACTCGGGCCGCAAGCTCGCTTGCACAACGGCGGCTGCGAACCGCGGCGGGTTGGCACGCAATCATCGCGAGGCCGTCAGGCCGGAAAGTGTGAGCTTGACGAGCCGAAGGACCGCGGCTTTGGACGGTAGTGCGCTGGCGGCGGTAAGGGCGTGCAGGCAATAGGTGGCCAGTTCTGCCGGCGCAATGTCGCCGCGGAGCTCGCCAGCCTCAGCCGCTTCGGCTACGAGGTCGCGGACCATCGTGTGAAGGTGCTGCTGGGCTTTGGTGACGTGCGCGCCCCGGTGCAGCAGGGCAGCAATCTCGGTGTCGTGGTGGCGATTCGACTCGTAGGCGATCAGGGCGTAGGTCCGCAACACTGCTTCGAGGCGCTCGCGAGGTCCGTCGGCCTGGTCGCGGGCGTGTGCGAGCTGTTCGAGATGGCGCCCAACGTGACGTTCATGCCATGCCCGCAGGACGGCTTCGACGTCGGGGAAGTACTTGTACAACGTGGCACGTCCGATGCCGGCCTTCTCGGCGATCTGCGACATCGTGACCGACAACAGCCCGTGCTCGGCAATCAGTTCAGCCGTCGCGTCAATCGCTGCTTCCTGAACGGCTTGGCGGTGCGTCTCGATCGTGTCGGTCCAAATCTTCGGCACCGAGTCATTGTATACACCCTGACGGGATCGCTACACTATGACGGGTATAATACATACTGTCTTGAAAATCCACGGCTCCGATAGGACCCTGATGCTGACCGCCGAAGCCACCGTTGCGACGAGCCGCGCCAGCCGCTATCTGACCCAGCTGTGCCGGCATGCCGACCAGATGCGCCGGATCGGTCATCGGACATCTCGGAACGGGGACGAGCAGATGCCCGCTGTCCTGGAGCGCGTCGAATACTCCAGCACCGCGGGCACGGTGCGCTTCGCCGATGGGATGTTGCACGTACGGGCAAGCCGGGACACTCTCACGTTGCGGATCGAAGCCGCCGACGAAGACAGCTTGCGGCGGCTGCAGAACGGCATCGGTCGCCGGTTGCGCACGATCGGGCGACGGGACAAGTTGGCGCTGACGTGGGGCAGGCCGGACATGCAGCCGGACCGCACGAGATCGGCGCCCACGACAAGGACCCGACACCGCAACCGGCGAGGCGAAAGAGTCCGTGGCGTGGCCGGCTCGGCGCTATCGCCCTCATAGCCGCGGGCGCATTGATCGTTGCCCTGCATCTTGGCCTGGGCGGCGCCGCACTTGCCGCGTCCGCCTGGACCGGTTGGATCGGCAACGCCGTGCTTGTCGGCATTGTCGGCGCCGCCGTCGTTGTGGGCGCCCATGTCATCGCCGGGCGTTTCGCATACCGCAGCGGCAAGGCCGTTCACGCTCGCTGGAAGCTGCGGCGTCCATCACCACGTACCTCGGCCGAGGACACGAACGGGGAGCACACATGAGTGCGCTCGATGTGCCCGGCGCTCAGCTCTACTACGAGACCCGCGGCAACGGCCCGCTATTCGTCATAGTCCCCGGGGCCAGCGGGGTGTCCGACAGCTTCCGAAAGGTGGCCACCCACCTTGCAGACCACTACACCGTCATGCTGTATGACCGGCGCGGATTCTCGCGAAGCCAGCTCGACGGTCCCCAGGATTATGCGAACCGCTTGCACACCGATGCCGACGACGTACGGCGACTCATCCAGCACCTCACCGATGCGCCGGCCACGGTATTCGGAGCCAGCTCAGGGGCAATCGTGGCCCTGGATGTTCTGACACGTCACCCGGCGGTCGTGAGCACCGTCGTGCCGTTCGAACCACCCGTGGTGCTGCAACTGAGCGACGGCCAGAAATGGGTGGAGTTCTTCCACGAGGTATATGGACCTGTACCGGCAGGCGGGCATCGAAGCCGCAACGGACAAGTTCAGAACGCACACCTTTCCCAAGGCTGACCGGACGGTCATGGCGCGCGCCCCCAGGCACGACGCAAACGCCTCCTACTGGTTTGAGCATGAGCTGCGCCAGTACCCACCGGTGCAGCTTGATCTCGATGCGCTGACCGTCATGCCGGGCGGATCGTGTTGGCCGTCGGGCGGGAAGCACGCGGCTATCCCGCGCACGAAGCGACGGTGGCGTTAGCGAGAAAGCTCGGGCGTGAAGTCGTCGAACTATCCGGCGGTCACGTCGGCTGCATCGCCCAACCCGCGCAGTTCGCAGCGGAGTTGATACAAGCGCTGTCCGGCACACCAAGCGGTTGAGGAAGCTCCTGGCGTACAAGAGAACTCACGTGCGCCGACTGACAACTAGTCGCGTGTCGGCACGACCTGTCCGGGCGGAGTGAAGGCGGCCAACAGGCTGGTGGTGATCAACGCCGCAACATCGGTGGATTTGAGGCGGCCCGCATTGACCTCGTCGGCGGCACCATGGACGGTGCTGTGAATGCAACGCGACCATCCACCCGACTATGGGCAGCAGTTGTCGCGCTTGCTCTTGCCGCGGTTTCGCGACTGTGCACCAAGGGCGCACATGAGAGCGCATTTGGCGATCGCATGAACGGCGGGGTGTCGTGCAAAGCGGACCAAGCGGCCCTGCGGTGGCTTCGAATCTGTCTGCATCCAGGACCTCCTCTGAGCCTAGACAGCACGATGCGCGGGCACGGTCAGGACCGCACGAGCCGCGCGATGGCGTCGCTGGCCTCTTTGAGCTTCACGCCAGCGTCATCGCCGCCGGCCTGTGCGGCGTCGGAGACACAGTGCTTGAGGTGATCATCGAGTAGGCCGAGGGCCACCGCTTGCAGTGCGCGGTTGATGGCACTGACTTGAGTGAGAATGTCGATGCAATACTGCTCGTCCTCGACCATCCGCTGCACACCGCGGACCTGCCCTTCGATGCGCCTGAGCCGATCCAGGTAGCGGTCCTTGCCGATGCTATAGCCGTGCTTTGTCGACGTGGCGGTCGCGTCAGATTTTGTCGTCAACCGCGTCATCCTTCCTAACGGTGGCCGGGGCGAGACAGCCGAGGGCAGTTCGCCGTCGTCGTCTCTCCGATGCACTGTATGAAGAATCATTGTTCCGCTGAGTCCGGTGGCGGCGTTATGCAATCGCGTATTTCGCTGGGTCTGCGTCGAACTTGGGGACGCAGCCAGCGCAACACAACCAGTAGGTTCGCCCGTTGTAATTGCGTACCAATCCCTTTGCTTCGGCCTTGGCTCTAACGACAAAGCGTCCCAGCATGACTGGGCACTCGGCCGTGTCGACGCCCGGGCTCGCCGCGTCGTGGTCGTGATCGTGGTCTGTCATAGCAATGGTCCTTTCAACATTCGTGATAGCTGGCCGTACGTCACTGTGGTGTGCACATGACAACCGCTTTCAGTGATACCCCTACTGGGTATTACCGCAGAGATGCTATACCCCCATGGGGTATATGTGCAATGGCCTGGAGGTGGCTTCGCGGGAGCGTCGGACGCGGCACAGAGCGGGGCAAGTAGGGGCCGGCTAGCGCCGGGTGGGGCCCACCCCTGCGTCGAGCGCCGCCAACAGATCCTGATGTACCCTAGGGGGGTATTGTACAGAGGCGTTGTTCCTTGCCCCGGCAGACATAGAGAGGGACGCCATGAGCACTGTCACACTCACCGTTACCGGAATGACCTGCGGACATTGCGCCGCCTCGGTGCGTGAAGAGGTCAGCAGCATCGATGGCGTTACGGGTGTCGACGTCGATGTGTCCAGCGGAAGGCTCACCATCGACAGCGTCCGCGAGCTGGACGCCCAAGTCATCAGGAACGCCGTTGAAGAGGCCGGCTATCAGCTGGCCGGCTGAGAACACATCCGGCGCGTGATCGCCGACATTCACAACCGCGGATTCGTGCACATCCCACAGCTGCTCGCCCCACCGGAGGTGCCGGACGCGTTTTTCTCATCTTGCTGGTGGGTCGTAGAACCAGACGGCCGTGCTGGAAATTCGGGGCACAGCCACTTCCCGTATCACGGTGTGGGGGGTTGCCGATGTCTTAGATGTGCAGAGCGAGGTCGGAACCACAATGCATGACCCCTTCATCTGCCGTGCTTACTTCGTCGACGGCAATTTGGCTGACACGCTCGTTCTCTTCGAGCACGATCACTAAACCGCCGTTATCTGTCCGGCCTCAGACCGCACGCTCGGGGCTCGTGAAGTCGAGCTTCCGGGGAGTTGGGTGCCCCATCCATCACACGCCACCAAGTAGCAGGCATCACGCATTGTATCGACGCGCTTCCCAACCGCGACGAGTGGGATGTGATGTCATTTCATCGAGGCTTGGACGGGCCGTGTCATCATCGGACGGATGGCACCGAGAGTAGCGAAGAAGACCGACAGCAGGCTGGCTGCTCGTCTCGCAGCAATCGCCTCACTCGGCGCAGCGGTTATCCACTTCGCCGTCGTGCCGACACACTGGCAAGCGTGGATGCCATCGGGGCTGTTTTTCCTCTCAATGGCGCTGTTTCAACTGATTTGGGCGCGAGTGGTGCTGGCTGGACCGGCTACAGCAGTGCTCGCCGCTGGAATCGCGGCCAATGTGGGTGCCGCAGCGCTTTGGGTGCTCTCTCGGACCGCAGGAGCGCCGTTCGGTCCAAACGCCGGAGAGCCCGAGTTGATCCAAGCCGCCGGCCTATGCGCACTGCTGCTCGAGATCTACGTCGTGATGGGCGCTGGCTGGGTCTGGTACCGCGGCCGACAACCAGAGGCAATATCAGCCGTTTCGAACGCGATTGTGCTCCTCGGCGCCAGCGCGGTGATCGCTGCCGCGGCGACGGCGGGAGTGGCTTCAAGCGTGCTGAACGACGACCACCACTCGTCGGCTGGCGCAGAACAGGACTTCCACCCGCCGATTAACGCTAATCAAGGCAGCCATCCAGAACCCGTCGCCCCCCCGAATACCGATCTGACTCCGCCGTCCACTGCACCGGCGGACGTCGAGTCTCCGACTCCTGCCGCGGATCCTTCACACGGTACCGACGGAGATCACCACAGCGAGTGACACCACCGCCCGATCGCGCGCGGTATCACAGCATCGAGTGTGGCTGTGCGGACGGCTGATTCACATGTGGTTGGCATGGCGATGTCTGCTCGAACCGTGGCCGTCGTCGAGCATGCGGTCTGCCAGCGGCACCATGATGTGGTGGTAGGCCGCGTCGATGGGTAGCACCGTCATGCCGGGGTGCTGGGATTGCCATTTGCGGGCGGCGTCGGCGGTGGCGAAGAAGTGCTGCGGATTACACACGGTGGCGCGGACTTTGGTGGGGTCGATCTGGCTGGGGTCGACGATGGACACCACTGCCGTCGATGGTTCCAGCGCGGTGACACCGGCATCTGGATCAACAGTGAGCCGAATGACCGTTCCGGTTGCCGGACAGGGTGATTCGACGTGCGCTGTTTGTCCGATCAGGGCGGGGAAGACGAGGGTGTCGGGGGCGCACCAGGTGTAGAACTGCTTGCCGTTCACGGTGAATTTGTGGGGGGTGGGGTTGGCGGTGAGGCCTTGACCAAGCCGTATTCGGTGTACTCGCGCACCGCCTTGATGGGGATGTCGGTGCGGCGCGACAGGTCACCCACGATCAGGACGTCCGGTGTTGGAGGATGCGTGGGCGTGCAGCGCATCCCGAACACGTTGCGGTGTCGGGAGGTCCAGTCGGCAGGCTTCCCCGACCGGTGGGGCGTCCCCGCGCATCACGTCGATGCCGTCGATGAGAACCGTCGGTGACGAATAGGCACCGATGCGGTCCCGGATCGGCGCCTCGATGCCGAGGTCGGCCAGGCACTCGATGATCACTTTTTTGGCCGCGGCTGCGTTAGGGCATCCCGGCGCGGTGAGCAACTCAATTCTCATGGTCGGTCCTCAACGGTGCGGTTGTGGCGGCCGCGGTTTCGATGGCGTGCAGGATCGGACAGTCACGCTGCCCTCGTGGTTGACGACAGGTGTCGACAAGCTGGGCGAGCGCATCACGCATCGCGGTGAGTTCATCGATGCGGCGCTGCATCTCGGCGATCCTGGCGCGCGCCATCGCCTCGGCGTCTTCGCAGCCCTCTGGCCCGCCCTGGGCAAGATGTAACAGCTCCTCGATGTCGTCGAGCGTGAAGCCGAGTTGTTGGGCCCGCTTGACGAACCGCACCACCCGCACCGCATCTGGGCCGTATTGCCGGTACCCCGATCCGGTGCGTTCAGGTGCGGCCAGTAAGCCCCGGCGTTCGTAGTAGCGCAGTGTCTGGGTATTCACCCGGGCCTGCGCAGCGACCTCACTGGTTCTCACCTCACCAGCATGAACCCTGTACCCGAGTATCGGGTCAAGCGGCTACATGCACAGTAGGGGCCGGGTTGCGGTGGTGGCAGCACTTGCACACGAGCATGTCGTGGAACGGATGGGTGGTTGGTGGCTCAGCTGTCAATCAAGGAAAGTTCGCGGCCGTAAGACTTTCCAGAGAATGGGTTTTGGCGGTTTCATTGTCGACGTCGCCCTACGTAAACAGGTGACTCAGAGTCCGGTGCCATGGCGCGAAGCCAAGCCTGCACGATTTCGTCGAGGAGCTCGGACTCAGATTGGCTAAAGCCGATCAGCGGTTCCGCAAGTGGCCGCGTCAGCTGGTGGACGACGATTGGTCCGGCCAGTAGTTGAAAGGCCAAGATTGGATGCATCCGACGCATGCGGCCGGCCTCCATCTGACGGCTCAGGTATTCGATTACATCGGGCAGGCCCCGCGCCATGGTGTGGCGCATGGCCTCGGCGGTGTCCGGATTACCCTGGGCCAGTTCGAAAACCATGCGCAACAGCATCCCGACTCGTCCGTGCACGGCCTCGCCGACGGCGTGGGCGATCGCGGGCATCACCTCTTCTGGCCGTCCATCTGGCATCGCGTCAATGATGTCAGCGACCGGGTCCCACGGAGAAAACTCCCGCACCAACGCGTCGAACAAAGCGGATTTGCCGGGGAACAACCGGTAGACCGTGGCACGAGAGACCCGCGCGGTCGCGGCAAGATCGTCCATCGACAGGTTCGCCAACCCCTGGCGGCCGACTTGATCGAGTGCGGCATCCAGTATCCGCTGCCGTGCGGTGGGTTCCGGGGACAAGCCTGCCTCGTTCAGGAGCGCCTGACGACTACCGAATAAGCGGTACAGGGTGCGCACCGCGACGCCCGCCGCGTCCGCCAATTCGTCCATTGTCGGCGTGCGGCCATCCGCGCCGAGTCGTCGAGCGGCGCCCAGCACCTGACGACGTGACATGTCCACAGGCATGGCGCTATATTAGATGAGACATCTCGTCTCATGTCATGACACATGCGGGGTTTCGATGAAGCGCAATGGTCTGCGGTGGTATCAGCTGGTCTACCGGTTTCTGTACCGGGTGGGTTTGGTGATCTGGCAGCGAGGCGCCCCTCCCGCCGAGCTGATCGCGCTGGTGGAAGGGCCGTCGGCGCTACCCGCTGGCCGCGCGTTGGAGTTGGGCTGCGGCACGGGCACCGACACCGTCTATCTCGCCACACATGTCACCGCCGTCGATATGGTGCCCAAGGCACTGGGCACCGCCCGCCGCAAGGCCTCGGGAGCTGGCGTAGCGCCGCGCTTCATCGAGGGCGACGTCACCCGCCTCTCGGATCTCGGCCTCGGTGACGGCTACGACCTGCTGCTGGATTTCGGCTGCTTCCACACCCTGCCCGCCGACCGCCGACCTCCTTATGTCGCGAGCCTGTCGAGCGCCGCTGCGCCGGGAGCCACACTGCTGCTTTACGGCTTCAAGCGGCCACCCAAGGCCGCGCCGATACGTGGCGGCGTGACGGCCGAGGAGGTCCAGAAGCGCTTTTGCCCGGCCGGCTGGGATGTCGTCAGTGCCGAACGCGCCGCGGTGGAGATACCCGCTGTCCGCGGTGCGGCCGACCGATTCGAACTGTGGTGCTATCACCTCACGCGTAAGCGCTGAATGGAGTAGTCAGATGGCAGCCCGGCACGCAATAGATCGCGCAGTGATCGCTACCGACCTGGCGCGCGCGCAAAGTGAGTTCCATCGTCTACTCGCGCGGGCGGAGCGACACGGGGCCTGGGATCAACGCACAAACGGGACACACTGGACCAACGAACAGCTGTTGTTCCACATGGTATTTGGCTACATGGTCGTGCAGCGGCTGCTCATCCTAGTCAAGATTATGAGCCGGCTGCCCGATCGGATCAGTCGCGGCTTTGCAGCAGCGCTGAACGCGGCCTCCCGGCCGTTTCACGTCATCAACTACTACGGCTCCTGCGCCGCCGCGCGCGTCTACAACCGGCGCCGAATGGGCGCAAAGATGGACCGAGTAGCCGCCGCGTTGAAGCGAAAACTAAGCCGAGAATCCGATGAGATGCTCCACCGAGGCATGCCTTTCCCGACGCGCTGGGACCCCTTCTTCAAGGACTACATGACGCTCGAAGACATTTACTGCTACCCCGGTCAGCACTTCGACTTCCACAAACGACAACTCGCAATTGGCTCGTGCGACTAATCGCTGGGACGGGCGCATTTGCAAGCAGCAGATACTCGAAGACTTAACGCTGCTCCACGAATATTGGCACCGCTGCTCGACGACGTTCGTTCGACGCCTATACGGCGATCCTGTCCACCGACGAGCGATTTCACAAGAGAAAGGGTTACCTGTCAGGCGCACCAAGAATAGGAACGCTGATTCATCTGATGCAATATGCAGACATTACTCATGGATAATAGAGACTATCCATGCGTCGGTAGTGCCAGATGCGCTGTGCTGTTGGGTCTTTCATCGCCCACCGACGCTGACTACGCGTGAGTTACGTCTGGGACAGCGTCACGTGACGGAACGTTGCCAACGGTTTGGCCCGCGCCCCTCAGCGATTTGTATGTCGCTAAGGAGTGGACGGCGGACTTCTGAAGAAATGACACGAGTTTGAGACAAAACGAAGATGACACGACGTGAGACAACTGGTATCGCCGCGGGTCAGACGGCAGCCTTATGACATCGGATATGGGAACCTACAATCTGGCCTCTCTGCCAGGGATTCCCGGGCACTGTCGGCACGCGGTATCCCTACGTCGATGCGACTCGTGCGGGACCGGCGCGCCTTCGGCGTGATCGATTGGCGCGGGGGTTAGCAGTTGGTCGGTCCTCCTGCTGGCTGCAATGTCACCGACCTCGTCCGCGAATAAGCTCTGACGACGAGGGAACAGAGCCATCCGATCAGGGATTTCGTCTCTCGTGGAATAACTTTCGCAGCTGAGGAGATCGCTGATGACCTTGATTGGCATGGTCGGTGTAGGAGACATGGGCTCGGAGATGGTTCCCCATCTGGTGGCCGAAGGACATCAGGTGTGGGCATTCGACCCCGACCCCGAACGGTTGAAGGCCGCCGTGGGGGACGGAGCGAGGGCCGCCGTGTCGCCGGCTGATGCGGCCCGGCGTTCGGAGGTGACGTTGAGCTTGGTCATGTCCGAGGACATTCCCGCCGCCCACTTCGGCGCGGACGGCATCTTGGCGGGTCTACGCCCTGACGCGGTTCTCGTCCTGTGTTCGACGACGACCCCGACCCTGCTGGACGAGGTCCGAAATGGGGCTGGCGCGGACAGACACGTGGTTGACGCGCCGATCGTCGGCGGCGTGAAATACGCCAGGGAGAGGTCGGTGACGTTTCTCGTCGGGGGCGAGCCGGCGGCGGTAGCGCGGGCAGAGCGGGTGCTCGTCTCCCTGGGCAACGTGGAGCGGGTGGGTCCGGCCGGTGCGGGCGTGAAGTACAAGCTGATCACCAACACCTTCGTCATGGCCGCCGAAGTCGGTCTGCGCGAGGCGCTCGACCTGACCGACATCCTGGGCGGTGACTACGAGACTGCGCTGCGCCTGTTCGGCGTGGGGCCGATGGCCGCAGTCGTGAAACGCGCCCTGGACGAATCGAACCCACGGCCGTTGCGCGCCTCCGCGCAGGACTTCGATGCCCTGCTATCGGTGGTTGATGATGCCGCGCTGCTGCCGATTTCGGCCGCTGGCCGGGACCGCCTGTGGGCGGCGGTCGAGGCGGAGCCCGGCCACGAGCCGATGTTCGTCGAACTCACCCGCCGGACTACGGCGCTCGACGGGTACCGTTCAGGAAAGCTGGCTGTCACACCCCGGTGAGTACACCGATCCGTCTGAACGGCGCCGGCCGACTGCCGCGGCGATTAGAGTCACCCGGGCAATCAGAGCAACGTGTCCGCGGCGATCACCGAGGCGGAGATCGCCGAGGGGAATACTGCGGTCTCTAGGGCTGAGTCGTTCGTCGGACCAGATTTGTTCGTACGGAGGAGAATCGACGAGATCGGCAAGCTCTGGAGTGAATCGTCGAGCAGCGCCGCGCGGCAATGAGTTGATGTGTCGCAGTTGGACGTCGAACTCGAGAACCTACAGCGGGGTGCGCCTCAGGCCGTCGCGTCGATCGCGCTGATCGTGATCTCGAAGGAGCCCTGCTGTTTGTCGAGGATGTAGACCGATACCTGGCTGATGCGGGAAGGATCCAGAGTCTGCGGCGCGTCGGGTGCCGGGTCGAGGCGCATGCCGACCGGCTGGAAGCCCTCAATGGGCAGGTCGTAGATCCACTGGACATCGGCCTCGGTGGGAAAACGCTGAACGTAGGACCAGGGTTGTCCTTCAGCGCCCACCTTCAACAGATACGTCTTACCGTCGCCAAGGGCGTGCACGCGGCGTGCCGGGCGTTTCGGACCCACGCCGATCTGAGTGGCGGCCGACGACACTGTCCGAGTGATTTACCCCAGCAGGGTGCGCCTATGCGTCACCCAAACTCGGCCGGTAGTCCGCCACTTCGGCCTCAGCAGCGAGCAACGCACCCAATTCGCCCTCCTGCTGGGCGACAAACACACCGATAACCTGCCGGCACACCTCCGGCACGCTGACCCCGCGCATATCAGCAATACGTTTCAACCCGAGCAGCATTGACGTCGACACGTGAAACTGCACGGCGAATTGACCGCAAGAACCATCCTCGGGCGGTAACCCCGGACCAATGACCACCGGATGATCTGACCCGAATTCGTCAACATCAGCACGGCGAGCCCTCTCGACGGCCCACCACTAGCGCCGCCAGCAACGCCCTCGTCCGGGTCGCGGAACTCCTCATGGCTGAACAAACCCATTGCGCCCACGCTAGACCTTGCAGAATGCCGAAGCCGCCGACTGCGTGGCCGACGCGGACACCAGGACCTGAGTGGGACCCGCCACGAAGACAACCCGTTCACACTCCCAGAACTGCCGATACGCGCCCACCTCCCTTGGGGCTCCAAATCTCCAATTTGAACTGAAAGTTTGCTGTATAGCCGCGTATCCCTTACCAATCAGGGGAGACCGTGCCACTAAAGTTCGCCGCCGCCGCCGCCGCCGCCGTCGTAGCCGTCGTCGCCGCCCTCGCGGCCGTCGCCGCTTCATGTGTAGCTTTTGCCGCACCCGCGGTTGCCGACCTATCGGATGCGGACTCTCGGTACCTGGCCACCCTGCAATCCCTCCATGGACTTGCGGCAGCGATGTGCATCCCTGCGCTTCGCTGCGGCATCGACGTCACCCCAAGGTCAGATGGACGGCCGACCGAGACCTACTTGCCGGGCCGTGCATGTCTCGCTCGGTCGGCCTCTCAGGTGGGGAAATCGGCGCTGCGAGAGAGTGTTTCGTTCGCCCGGATGTCAGCCAAATTCTTCTCCAGTGTATCGATGACGGCGTCGTATCCGCTGTTGCCCAGGACCAGCCGACGGGGCGGTGGGTCCTGAGCCATCGCCGCGATCACCGCACGGGCACCGCGGCGCGGATCGCCGGGCTGCACACCGTCCATCCCGACGAAGGTGGCACGGACCTCTTCGAGCATCTCGTGGTAGTCCGGGATCGGCTCATCGACGGGTTCGTTGGCGAATCCGGTGTAGGCGTTCGTGCGGAACGCTCCCGGTTCGACGGTCAACACGGAGATGCCGTGTGGAGCGACCTCGTCGCGCAGCGCATCGGTGATGGCTTCGATGGCGAACTTCGTCGCACTGTAGTAGCCGAATCCGGGCGCTGATACGAGCCCGGCGACCGAGGACACGTTGACGATCCACCCGTTTCCGCGGGCGCGCATCCCCGGCAGCACTGCACGCGTCAAGGACAGCACTGCGAAGAAGTTCAGCTCGAACATCGCCCGCAACGAGGACTCGTCCATTCCTTCGATCGATCCGTACCAGCCGCGGCCGGCGTTGTTGACCAGCACGTCGATACCACCAAAGTGCTCCTCGGCGGTGTGAACCGCACGCTGCACCTGCGCCGCGTCGGTGAGTTCCAGCTGCACGACGAGAACGCGGTCGCCGTACTGCTCGGCCCACGTCGCCAGCTCCTGCGGGCGCCGTGAGGTGAGGACCACACGGTCGCCGGCCTCGAGTGCCGCCTCGGCGAACGCCATTCCGAAGTTGCCGGGGGTGCCTCCGGTGATGAACCAACGCCGCGTCATGGCTCGATCACCACCCGGCTGATCAGCGCGCCGTCGAGGGTGAAGCGGTAGTGCAGGTCGGCGACCCCGCCCGGGAAGTCGCCCTCCAGGTGCTGTCCGACGTCGACAGTCGTAACGGTCTGCCGTTCGAGCACTGTCGCACCGGTGAACGAGGTGGTGTAGGCGAACTCTGCGGCCGCGTTGGCCACCCAGGCCCCGATCTCGTCATGTCCCTTGAAGTCGTGGCCTTCGTCGGTCACCACGGCATCGGTGCTGAGGGTGGCCAGCGTTCGATCCACCACGCGGGCATCGAGCGCGGTCATGAACGTCTTTATGGTGTCCGGGAGTGCATCCCAGTCTGTGGTGTTGGTCATGACCCCATGGTGAAAGTTGCCCTAAGGGGAAGGTCAACCCCTGGTGCGACTCGCGTCGTGATGTTGACCTTGCCCCAGGGGGAGACTTGAGGATGGCCGTGTCCCATCACGTGGGCGATGCAAACGCAGAGGAGGTCGCCATGGGCGCACAGGTCTCGATCGGAGACTTCGCAGTGATGACGAGTCTGAGTAGGAAGGCGCTACGCCACTACCACGACATCGGCATTCTCGAACCCGCCCACATCGATCCGTACACCGGCTACCGGTTCTACGACACCAGCCAGGTCGATCACGCCCACATCATCCGCCGGTTCCGATCGCTGGGCATGTCCATTCCCGACATCAAGGCGCTACTGAGCACCGACGACGCCGGCGCCCGTACCGACATCATCACCACCCATCTCGAACAGATGGAGGCTCAGCTGCAGCAGACCCGTGACACCGTGGGTGCGCTGCGCGAACTGCTCTCCCCGGTGCGTACTCCCGCCTCTGTGGAGGTGCGGCGTGAACCCGCGCTCGCCGTCTGGTCCATCGGCGCCGAGATCGAGGTTTCCGAGATCGACAGCTGGTTCGCAGCGACGCTGAGGAAACTACGTGATGCAGTTGCCGGGGCAGCTGGCGCGCTGTCCGTGGTTGCGCCGGGTGGCCTCTACGATCGAGCGCTGTTCCTCGAATCACGCGGCAGAGCAACGCTCTTCGTCCCAGCGCCGCACACCGCGGACATCCCTGACGGCATCCGCGCCGAGGTGTTACCCACGGCCGATTTCGCGGTGCTCACCCACCCCGGCGATCACGAAGGCATCGACCGCAGTTATGCGGCTGTTGGGAAATATGCAAACGAGCATCTGATCAGCCACCAGGGGCCGATCCGTGAGCACTACCTCGGCGGCACGCCCTCCGACCCAACAGCGTTCACCGCGACGGAGATTTGTTGGCCGATCTTCAGCACCACCCCGCCGCCAGAATGAAACACAGTTCTCAGCCCGCTTGTCTTGCGGCGATCACGCAAGTGGGAGTTCTGCCCCGTGGACATCGACCGGAATCGCTTTACGCGTTTCAAGGTGACACCCAACCGTTGTCCGACCCCACCGCCCAACTAGCAGGGAATGGGAATGCCTGTGAACATGTCCCTGCCGGTGCACTCGGCCGCCGCTCCCGGCGGAATGTTCGGGCCCTCCCAGACGCTGCTGCCCTCGACGGTGATCTTCGAATCCGAGTACCGATAAGTGACGGGGTCCAGCGGGCCGACCCAAACCTTGTGCGCCACGTTGCCCATGCCCGATTTGACGTACTGCCACGTGTGACAGACGTTCATGTCCCACTGGTACATGGCCCCGGGCCCAGGCGGGTTGTGCATGGACATCCCCGGGCACCACTGGTGTGGCTGCGAGGGAATGGCCAGGGCGACTCCACTTCCCATACTCAGGCCTGCAGCCGCGAGACCTACTGACGTCAGCGCAGCGGCGCCCATCTGTGCGATTCGCATGATCGTGTTCCTCTTCCTCCACGCACCGCTTCGGTGACGGCGCCATCCCGTGAAGTACACCGCGGCGGAATATCTACCGATCCCAAGAGACCACGGCCGCGGCAGTCACGCGCCGATTTCACACAAACGAGGCCTCGACCGGCGACACGGGCTGGACCTCAGGGCGTGGCGTCGATTGCGGTGACGGTGAGTTCGAAGGGACCCTGCTGTTTGTCGAGAAGGTAGACCTGCCCCGACATCAACACCGACTCGCGGCACTCGTCTCGCGGCCGCGCATGGGCATACCGTCGATGACGGCATAGATTCTCCGGAGATCGGGCACGTCGTCGACGCGCAGTTTTTCGGTGCCATCCTTGCCGATCAACGCCACCGCGAAGGCGTTGTCACCGACCCCATACTGGTCGGCCAGCCGTCGAGACTCCTCGGCAGTGATGACCTGACTGTCCAGCGTGCTCGTGCCCTCGGTCACCACGAGGCCGATCACCATGTCGCGGTCGGCGAACTCACATCGACTGGCCTCGATGCGGGCCAGTGTCTCGAGGAGCCGGGGGTCGCCTTCCGTGGGCGCGAACAGGAGTAGGGGCCGACGTTCCCAGAGGTAGTCGTCGAGTCCGACGGCCCCGGCAGTAGCCGACCCGAGAGCACTGCCTGACAGCAGAACCGCAAGGACGAGCGCCAACCGCACGCCACTGCGCTTCACCGACATAGTGATGTTGACTCTACGGATCAACGACGAATTCGACTCCGGCGGTGATGGCGGGCCGGTGGCGCAGGATCCGGTAGTGAGCCAGCCTGCCGAGGCCCTTCGTGGTCAGCAGGCGCGCGCCCGGCCACATCGCCGCGAGTCGCTGACTGGCCGCATACGGGGCATCTGGGTCGTCTGGATCGTGGATGACGAGCAGCGGCGGAAAGCCCGCGCGGCGGCCGACGTGTTCCATGTTGGTCTCGTGCAGTGGCATACCGATCCGCTTCTCCAGACGGCGCTGAAGCCCGGCACGAATCCGGCGGCCGAAATTGTGCCGCGCCGCGAACAGGTCCAGATACAGGGGAAAATCGCCCATCGGCGAGAGAAGAACCAATCGCCCGACACTGGCGCCCTCGGCGGCCGCGCACACCGTGGCGTTCCCGCCGAGCGAGTGCGCCACCACCGCGTGGGCCTGCCCGTGGGTCTCGATCATGGCCTTGATCGCCTCAGCACACTCGACCGACGTCGTCCGCCCCGGAGCGAGCTCGCCCGGGTCGGACTCGTTGTGACTGGGCAGGTCGAACGCGATGACGCGGTATCCGGCTGCCACCAGCGGCTTGACGAACATCGCCAGATGTGGCCGTCGACCGCCCCAGCCGTGCACCAGATAGACCGGCGGTCCCTCGCCCCACTCCTCACCGACCACCCGGTGCCCATCCCAGTACGCGTAGAGCGCCTTGCCCGGCGGCACACCCGGCGGCAACCGCAGAGCCGAGTCCATGACCGGCGGGGTGCACCACAACTCCACAGCCCAACGGGAGCCCAAGCGGGGTGCGAGCCACTCGAGCAGGCGGAACCGCCTGCGGACGTCGTCGGCGACAGGCGGAAGAATCTCGGAGCCGACGACATCGAGTGGGGGTATCTCACCTGCCGGAACCAACTCCGACGCTCGGTCAGACTCTCGTTCTGTCATGGCCGGCGATCAGGTCATGTGGTGGCACGCGGCGACCTTAGCAGCGTCGAATCGGCGGCCGAGGCTCATCCACCTCGCCTGCATCGATCAGCGCGGACCTGGTGCCGATGACCGATCCGGAACGTCATCGACTTCCCGGTTGGGCGCAGCGCGGACGGGGCACTCGCACCCCAGGCATTCCGCCGGGACGAGCCCGGCGGCGCTACGAGGAGGAACGTCGGACATGACGATGCCCAGTGACGCCGCGGACGCGGTCGAGAACGTCGGACCCAACGAAGCTCCGCGCGACCACGAAGGGGTCGACACCGATCACGAGGCCTACGTCGACGAAGACAACGCGCCCCATCCCGGCGACGCCAACGAGGCCGGCTGACGTCGGGGACGGGCGTGTCTCCCCCTCGCGGGATCAGCGGTTCGAACTACCAATCCGGAGTGGACATCCTCGGTGTCAGTTCGTACCCTTGCCCGCGAGACCAGGGCCAAGAAAGTCAACCGAAGGATCGTGACAATCCGCGTGATCGGGGTGTGCCACTCCCTTCGACGAACGGTGTGCGGTGCCGTGACCGCGGTCGTGATCGTGGCCATGTCGGTGGGCGGCGTCAATGCGGACCCGGCGGATGATGCGTTGGCCAAGCTCAACGACCTGTCCCAGCAGGCACTGCAAACGCGCAAGGCCGTCACGGCGGCCCAACGTGATGCCGACGCCAAATCGGCCGAGCAGGCAGCGGCCGTCGACCGCCACCGCGCCGACCTGGCGGCCCTTGAGGTCGCGAACACCCAACTGAAGCCCCTTCAAGCCGCTGCCGACCGGATCGCGGCGATGAACTACATGAGTGGGCGTGACGGCCAGATGGCGGCGGTCCTGTCCGCGACCTCGCCCCAACAGCTGATCGACCAGTTGTCGCTGCAACGCACGGTCGGCTCGACCATCGCCGATCAGATGAAGGCCTTCCAGTCGGCCCGTGGGCGCGCGGCCAACGCCGCCCGGACGTCGGAGAGATCGGCTGCCGACGCCACTTCCGCGGCGGAAAAGGCCGCCGCGGTGCGCAAAGAGCTGCAGGCCAAGTTGAGCGAATTGCTGCGTCAGATCGCCGCCGCGGAGGCGCAGTATGCGGCGCTGACACCGCAGCAGCGAGCGATCATCGACAGCGCGCCTCCACCGCCGATTGCCCCCATCCCGCCGATTGCCCCCATCCCGCCGATCGTCGCGCCACCCGGCGTGCCTCCCGGCGACGTGGCTCCACCCCCTGCCACTGCCGTCCCAGAGGTCCCGGAGGCCCTGCCCGTCGGCGTCGCGTCAGAAGCCGGGTTGCAGCCGAACACCATCGTGGCCGCCAGGGCCGTGAGTCAGCAGTTTCCCCAGATCGCCGACATCGACGGGGTTCGGTCGGACTCGAAGCCGTGGCATCCCAACGGGCTGGCGATCGACATCATGATCCCCAACCCCGAGAGCCCCGAGGGCGTCGCGCTCGGCGACCAGATACTCGCCTTCGCGATGAGCAACGCGGGCCGGTTCGGGTTACAAGACGTGATCTGGCGCGACACGTATTACACGCCGGCCGGTCCGCAGGCATCGGGTTACGGCCACAACGACCACGTGCACATCACCACGACGCCACGCGGCTAGCCATCACGGGTGCAGATTCCACTGGCCGCAGTCCTGCGCCAGTACGTCGTTGACGTCGACCCGGATGCCGCCGACCACCGGTCCCGGATTCGAGGCGGTGTCGATGATGCGCTGGTAGAGGACCGCGCCGGGGTAGATCTGACCGTTCGACCAGGACCGGGTCTGCCACGCCCACACTTTGCCGGGTGACTTCGATCTTCCGATCACACCGTCGGCCGCCGCCCACTGGCACGGTCGGATGCCGGCGTAGATCCCGGTGCGCAGCTCTCCGATCACCGAATTGATTCCGCGAAACCACGGCAGCGCCAGCCTGTTCCACGTCTCACGGTCGATGTCGTCGTCGACGCTGAAGAAGATCGGGGCGCTCCGGCCGCCACCCGCGGCGGTGTGCAGCTGCCACGCGGTGCGCGCGTCGGCGACGCCTCCGGCGTACCCGCGGGTGAAGTCCGACGGCGCTGTCCCGCCGGGCTTGCCGTACTGGTAGTTGCTGACGATGACCAGTCCGGCGGCGTTCAGCGACTGTGCATAGGGCAGGGTGATCGGCTTGGCGCCGAACGACGAGCCCGGCCGCGAGGTCGAGACGTAGTTGATCACCCCGGCGTGGCCGGCGGCCCGGATGTCCCGGGCCGGGATCTGACGCATCGCGTAGTCGATCAGCGTCGGAGCGGCGGCCGCCGCCGTCGGTGCGCCGGCACCGGTTGCCGCACCGAGTCCGGCCAGCGCCGACGCCGCGGCGGCGTAGCGCAGTGCGTCACGCCGGGAGATCGACACGGGGCGATGTTACCAATGTGACAGCTGTGATCTGAGCTCATCATCGGCGCGGCGGCCAGTTCGTTGCCCCGAGGGGACCCGCGGAGCCGACGGATCAATCCGCAGCAGCATGTGAAGACCACACGACGGGGAGTCCGACCTAGGTGCCGTAAAGATGGAGGGCACGTGCGGTCTCGGTGGCCACGTAACCGCTCAGTTCGGCAATCGGTGGACCGCCGCGCTGATGGATCACATTCGCGAGGACGATCACGTAGGTGTCAGACCCCGGATCCATCCACAACGTGACTCCGGTGAACCCGGTGTGGCCGAAGCTACCGATGGGAAAGACGGCGCCGCGTGGTCTGGAGTGGGCAGTGTCGATGTCCCAGCCGAAGCCGCGCAGATCATGTCCCGGTATTGCCGGGTAGTGCGCAGCCAGCAGCTGATCTCTTGTGGTGAAGACCGTTTCGGTGGCCTCGTTCGCCGCCTGTACCTGGCCGGCATGGTGCCCGGGTTGCTGCGGAGTCGTCATCATCTGCACGCTCGCCTGCCTCAGCGGAAAGGTGCTCGGGCGGTTGGCGAGCCGGTCGAGAAGCGCCTGCGCGTAAAGGCCCACATCGTGCACCGTCGTGAACACTCCGGCGCTCCCGGCCACCCCGCCCATGCGGCGTGCCGTCGGGTCGTGCACGGTCCCGCGAAGCGGGTGACCGTAATCGGGGTTGATTCCCGGAGTGTCCTCGTCGAGAGCTGTCGGTGCGATGCGCCCCAGCAAGTCGGTGCTCCACGCATCCGCCGGGCAACTCCCCACCGTCGGTCCCCGGGGATCCAGGGCGATCGCCGTTCCCCGGATCCGGTGTGGGCCGCACGCTTTGGTGGCCGGGAGGTAGTAGGTGTCTGACATCCCCAGTGGTCCGAACACGTTGTGCTCGATGTAGACATCTTCGGGCTCGCCGGTGATCTTCTCCAGCAGCGCGCCCAGGATGATGAAGTTGATGTCGGAGTAGTGGAAGCGTTCTCCGGGAGTGAAGACCACCCACGCGGCGAGCGCACGGCGAACGCCCTCCGCCTTGTCGGCCTTGTCCAGACCCCACGGACCGTCCAGGCTCAGGTCCCCCGCTATGCCCGAGGTATGGGTGAGCAACATGCGCAGAGTGACCTGCGCGCGGCGCGGATCGTCGGCCGGGTTGAAGTCGGGAAGGTACGCCTGCACCGGTTCGTCGATCCGAACCCGGCCTTCTTCGTGGAGCTGCATGATGGCGGTCGAGGTCGCGAGGCTCTTCGTCAACGAGGCCAGGTCGAAGATGGTGTCCTCGGTCATCGGCTCCGCCGGGGCGGGTGACCCGTCCAGCCCCGGTTCGCCGGCAAGCTTGCGCGAGCCGAAGGCCTGGCGGAAGACGATCTTGCCTTCGTGCCCGACCTGAACGACGGCGCCGGGTAGCCGCCGCGCCGCGACGGCGTCTTCGATGAGCCGGGAGACGGGGGAGAAGTCTCCGGTCGGAGTCACTTCAGCGACGGCGGGTGCCGGCGACGGGGTAGTCGGAGCGGTCGTCCTCGGTGTGCCGGTGTCGAGCGGTGGAGACGCAGTATGTCCGCATGCCGGGGCCGCAGCGAAAGTGCACACCACGGTTCCAACCGCGAAGAGCCGGGCAAGGCGCGACCGTGACACCGTCACCCGGTCGACGGTAGCCGGGCGCAGTGCCGACAGCACGAGATCGACCGCGATTGCTTGGCGGCGAGCTTTACCCCGCAGGGGTCACGTCGCTGCCGGAACCCTTGACCGAGGCCTTGGCGCGCTTCTCGGCTCGCACCGCCCGCTTGCCGCGCACATACCCGGTCGCCGAGACCGCAGCCGCCAGCAGCGCGGTCTCGCCGCCGACGAACGGGTGGAATCCGACGCCGGCGCCGCCACGGCCCTTCACCGGGATGTCGGCGACTTCGGTGACCTTCCAGCCCTTCTCGGAGATCGACAGGATGGCCTCGCCGTTCTCGCACGTGAGCGGCAGCGCGGCGATCACCTCGTCGCCATCCGCGGCCAGCTTCACTCCGGCCACGCCGTTGCCGGCAGCGCCCTGGGGATTGACCGCGGCGGGATCGATCCGCAGCACCTTTCCGCGTCGCGTCACCAACGCCAGATGCGATCCGGGTGCGAGGATCCCTGACTGCACCAGCCCGGTGATGTCCGGTGCCACCGGGATGTCGCGGATCTTGAACGGCAGACCGTTTCCGTTGGTGAACTTCACCCGACCGTCGGTCCACACCGCCCAGCCCAGACCCGAGGTGAGGAGCTCTCCGTGCCTGTCGGAGAACACGCCGCGGTCATCGAGTCGCCAGGCGGTGTTGACCTTTCGCTCACGGGCGCCGTCCTCGTCGGATCCCGACACCGTCGGTGTGGCGTCGACGTCGAGCACGGTGCGACGGTCGAATTCAGGCCCCTTGAACAGTTTCGCCGTTTCCACCAACTCCTGGTCGATCACCACCCGCCGCGCATCGGGATTCGACACCAGTTCGGTGAGTTCGACGAACTCGGCGTCCAGCTTCTCCGCTTCGGCCTGCAGCTCGATGACGTCGAGCTTCGTCAGCCGGCGCAGCTGCAGCGCCAGAACGTAATCGGCCTGTTCGGTGTCGATCGCGAACCGCTGCTGCAGTCCCTGCCGGGCCTCGTCGACGGTGTCGGAGCTACGAATGATCGCGACGGCGGTATCTATGTCGAGATGGATCTTCATCAGGCCCGCGACCAGGTGCCGGCGCGCGGTGACCTTCTCCAGCCGGTACTGGCTGCGGTGCAGCACCACCGAATCGCGCAACGACAGGAACGCCGCAATCAGCTCACGCACCGACCACCAGCGCGGCACCCGGTTCTCGTCGAGTGCGACCAGACTGGCAGCGAACGAGCCTTCCAGCGGCGTCAGGGCGAGCAGCTGTTCACGGATCTGCTCGGCGCTGTGACCGCGCTTGGCGGTGACCACGATCCGTAGGCCGTTGCGCCGGTCGGTCAAGTCCGACATGTCGGCCACGCCGGACAGCTCGCCGGACTCGACCAGCGCCCGGATCCGTTCCTGCACGGTCTGGCTCGCCACGCCCGGTGGTAGCTCGGTGACGATGACGTTCTTGCCGTCCACCGACACCGTGCCGCGCACAGTGAACAAGCCACGGCCGGTGGTGATGTACTCCCGCAGCCCGTTGGCGCCGACCACGCTGGCGCCGCAGCCCCAGTCGGGGCCGGGAATGAGTTTGACCAACCTGTCGTCGGTCATGTTCGGGGTCTTCAGCAGCGCTCGGCAGGCCGCCATGATCTCCCGCGGATTGTGGGCGGGCACCTTGGTGGCCCAGCCCTCGGCGATGCCGACGGCACCGTTGCACAGCAGCACCGGCCACTGCGCCGGCAACACCGTCGGCTCGATCCATTCGCCATCGAACGTGGAGACCATCGGCACCGCGTGGTCTGCGAGTTCGGCGGTCAGTGCCGCGCCCGGCGCCGACAACCGCATCTCGGTGTAGCGGTCCGCCGCGGGGATGTCGCCCTGGATGCGCGGAAAGGCACCCTGCCCGTCGATGACCTTCACGCGCTGGAACTCGGCGGCCATCAGCGCCGCGGCCCCGTACATCGAGGCACCGCCATGTGGGTGCAGATTGCCGGTGACGGCCGAGCACACCTTGGAGGACTTCTGCGGCTTGTTCCCGGGCAGCAGTCTGGAGTCGTACATCTGATACAGCAGACGGCGCTGCCCCGGCTTGAGACCGTCGAAGGCGGACGGGATCGCGCGGTCACTGACGCTGTAGAGCGCGAAGGTCAGCTGGTAGTGGTTCCAGTAGTCGTCGGCGCTCTGGTCGAGCACCAGGTCGGGATTCTGCTCGATGATGGCGGTCACGTTGTACTCCTACTCGAGGTCCAGAGCAGCGGTGTCAATGCGCGAGGCCACATCGGCCATCCACGTGCGCCGGCCCTCTGGCGGTCCGCCGAACAGAGTGTGGTGCAGCTTCGGGTCGCCGTCGTCGAGGTGCACCCGGATCACGGTGCGCCGCTGCGGATCCAGCACGGTGTTCCAGAAGTCGTCGGCGTCCATCTCGCCGAGCCCCTTGTTCCGCTGGACCTCCACCTTGCGTTTGGAGGTGGCCTTCATCTGTGCGACGGCGGCGTCGCGTTCGGATTCGTCCTGGCAGTAGATCCGCTGCTGGCCGTCCTTGACGACGAACAGCGGTGGCAATGTCACGTAGATCATCCCGGCCTTGACGAGTGGGCGGTAGAAGTCCAGGAACATCGAGATGAGGCTCGAGTTGATGTTGCCGCCGTCGGGATCGGCGTCCGAGGCGAACAAGATGCGGTCGTAGCGGCACGATTCCGGATCGCAGTTGTCACGCACCCCGCAGCCCAGGATCCGCTCGATGGAGTCGAACTCGTCCTTGACCCTGGCCTTGCTCAGGGTGAAGCCATAGACGTTGGGCGGCTTGCCCTTCAGCGGAAAGGCCGCCTGGAAGGTGGCGTCGCGCGCCGCCTTGATGGTGCCCAGTGCCGAGTCGCCCTCGCACAGGAACAACTCGGCTCCGGACCCGCGTCCGGTCTCCCGGCTGGGTAGGAGCTTCGGCGGCAGCGACAGATTGGTTCCGAGGCCCTTGGCCTTCGACGCCGCCCGGGACCGGGCCTTGGCGCCTTCGGCGCTGCGCCGAGCGCGGGCCGCCTCGAGCGCCATTTTGCTCCACAACGCCACCGCGTCGCCGTTGCCGGGGTTGGCCGCCCAGATGGTCACGCTGCGTGCCACATCCGGAACCATCGCGACGTTCAGCGACCGCGACGACACCGCGGTCTTGGCCTGCGAGTCCCATGACACATCGGGCGCGCGGGTGTCCACGGCCAGTGCGGTCACCGCGGCGAAGTCCTGGGCCTCCGGGCCGTCCTCGCCTTTGGCCAGGCCCAGATCGCGCATGCGCGACGCGCGGTCGGCGAGTGCTTCGGACAGCCCCTTCACCGCGGCGTTCAGGTGCGAGCCACCGCCGGGCGTTCGGACGGTGTTGCAGAACGCGGCGACGGTGGCCGGCTCGGCGGGCCCGGCCGTCATAGACCAGCGGAAGGGAGTCGCGCCGCGCCCGGTGGTGTACTCGCCGCGGCCCTCCACCGCCGCGCGCACGCCGGGAACGGGCGTGCCTGCGGCGGTGCACATGAGATCCAGGAGAGTGTCGGTGCCCCACGGGCCGGTGAACGGTTCGGTCAGCTCGGGCCGGACTTCCTCGCCGGGCCAGCCCTCGTCGGTGACGGTCAGGTGCACTCCCGGCGACATCCGGGCGGCGGCGTGCGCCCGCAGCAGCACCTCGTTGATGTCCACGCTCGAGTCCGGCACCACGGCAGGGTCGAACAGGATGCGCACCGTGGTCCCGTGCGCGTCGGGCTTGCGGTTGGCGGAGCCGCGCAACTTCTGGGTGTCGGCACGGGTGAACGGGGCGTCCGGGTCGAACTCCTTGCCCTCGAACACGCCGGGATAGCCGCCGCCGAAGCTCTGCAGGTAGGTCTTGCCGGCACGGCGGACCGTCACGTCGGTTCGCGCGGAGATGAACACCGCGGCCGCGGCGCCGATTCCGTTCAGGCCCGCGCCGGTGCTCGTGGCGTCGGTGTGCGCGGAGAACTTGCCACCCGCCCGTGCGGTTCCGAGTGTCTTGACGATCCCGTTCTTCCCGTTCACGGGGTCGGAGTCGACGGGCAGACCGCGGCCGTCGTCGGCGACGCTGACGGAACCGTCGGCATGCAGGGTGATGGTGACGTGTGCCCCACCGTGGCTGGGTTCGGCGACCTCTTCGATCGCGTTGTCCACCAACTCGCGCAGCGCAGTGTTGAGCACGTCGAGCCCGAGATTCACCGCGGGCCGCAGGCGCGTGTGCTGGACATCGTCGAGCTCGGTGATGTCGGCGGCGGTGTAACTCACTGCTCGTTCCTTCCATCGGCCACGGGTGTGCCGCAGGAATCGTAAACGGCCGGTCGGACAACTCCGTGCAGCCGCGGCGGTGTGGGAGCGACGCCCTCGCGGGGCGCCGCCACGGTGTCCGCCGGGTACACGCGTCAGGACAGGCAGTGCCTGTTGTAGTTCGCCTTCGCGCGGCCGGCATCTCTCAGCCACTCTTGTCGAGCCTTCTCGTCGCCCTGCTGCTTTGCCACCCTGGCCGCGATCATGCTGCTTTCGAACGCCTCCGAGATGGCATGGCAGTTCGGACTCTCGACCGGCCTCGCACTGGCGCTACCCGCGGTGAGCACGGCAGCCGGCGTCGCGAACGTCGCCGACAGCAGTGCGGCTGCGATCGCCTTCTTGAGCACGGGGTTTTTCTTCATCACAGTTCTCCTTTGCTGGTCGCTCGCCGGATGCTCCGGCGACTTGTTGACGGGACCAACGATGGAACCGGCGCTTTCGGGGGGTGTTCGTGAACTATGTGACCGGCAGGTCAGCGCCCATTTCGGGGCCTGCTCGCAGCTTCGCTACGCCCCGCGGAGCACGACGTCGAGGAAGTCGCGGGGAACCGGGGGCCATGCGGGATTCGGCCCCCGGCTGCCCAGGTCGTCGCGAAGATCGGCCACCGACGCGATCACCTGCGGCCCCCCGTCGAGCAGGTATCGAACCATCTCGAGCTCTGCACATCGAGCGGCGATGCCTGCCAGTGTCTGCTTGGCCTCTTCGGATCGTCCGGCGGCAGCCATGGCGGCGACCAGCAGCCGGCGGGCCCGCAGCAAGGCGCGGGGTCGGCCTGCGGGCTCAAGCTTCTCCACCCACGCCTGGGCGCGGTGGCACGCGAGGTCAGGTTGATCGCCGAGCAGCCGGAGAATCTCGGTCTCGTCACGAAGCTGGGCGGTGACTTCACCCGATCCGCCGTCCGGCAGCGGGTCCTTCTCGTCGGCCCCGCTCCGGCCCTCGCCGCCGGGTAGCTGCAGCCGCGTCCGTTCGTTCTCCACGTGAGCGCGTAACCGAATGAGGCCGAAGCTTGCCGCGACCTGATCCGCTTCGTCCAGGCGACCGGCTGCGTCAGCGCGGTTGCCGCACGCCGCGTCGATGCGCGCTCGAATGATGTAAAGGGGAACCAGGAAATCCACCGGGCCGACGACAGGCCCGTGCCGGCGGCAATCGTCGAGCAGACGTTCGGCCTCGGCCACCTCACCGCGTTCGTACATCAACTCGGCAAGCAGAGCGCTGACGTAGCGTGCGGCATGCGAACTCAGTGCTCCGGACTGTTCGGCCAACAGCCGTCCCTTACGGAAGTGAAGCTCGGCTTCGTCGAGATCGAGCAGCTCGTGAGCTGCGGTACCACTCAGGCCGTGCCCGTAGATCTCGGCGAAGGGGACAGGGGTCCGCTGCTGGTAGGGCCGACCCCAGTCCTGCCACCGGCGGGCGGCGGCGAAATCGAATCGCTCGATCTCGACGAAGGACATGACGTTGACGGCCGTGCCGACGAGAAAGGGCGGCAGCGACTCCGGACGTGCCAGGCATTCCGAAACGAGTTCCTCAGCGCTCGCGGAGCGGTCCGCCCAGCTGTCCAGCACTCCACGAAGAACGTCCGCCTCCACCCGCATGTCGTGAACCTCGGACTCCGGCAGGGAACGCCGTTCAACCGCCGATTCGAACGCGTCGAGCGCCGCATAAGCCGATGCCGGACGGTGTAGCGAGTCCGCCCATCCGAGCGTGAGCTGGAGTCTGGGACTGAGTGCGGCGGTGTGGGACGGAAGATTCGACACCAGCGCTTGGAACGTTGACATCTGCGTGTGTTGCAGCACGTCGGTGCCGTGCAGTTCGATCAGCTCGACGGCACGCTCATCCTCACCGGCCGCGACCGCATGGTGAATGGCCTCACGCAGCAATCCGCGGTCGGCGAACCAGCGGGACGCAACTGCGTGGAGCCGAACGATGCGTTCAGGTTGATCTCGCTGCAGCCGGCGCTCCAGGAATTCGGCGAACAGCTGGTGGTAGCGGAACCACTCCCGGTCATCGTCGAGTCGGCGGAGGAACAGGTCGCGGTTTTCGGCCGCCTCGAGCAGCGCCTGGCCGTTGCCGACGCCCGCTAAGGCGGACGCCAAGTCACCGCTGACTCGCTCGGTGATCGAGGTGGCCAACAGGAAGTCGAGCATCTCCGGTTCGAGCGAGTCGAGCACGTTTTCGGCCAGGTACTCGCCGATCGCGTGATGGCGCCCCGACATTCGGCTGATCAACGCGGTGGGGTCGTCCCGCCCGCGTAGCGACAGCGACGCTAGCTGCAGCGCCGCGACCCATCCGTCGGTCGTCTCTTCGAGCCTGGCCACATCCCTCTCGTCGAGCGCCAACCCGCATTGGTCCACCAGGAACGCGCGTGCCTCGGCGATGGTGAAACGCAGGGTGGCCGCGTCGATTTCGATCAACTCGTCACGCACACGCATCCGGCTCATCGGCAGCCCTGCTCGAATGCGAGTGGTGACCAAGACCTGCAGCTGTTCGCCACCGTGGAGAAGCAGATACTCCAGCGCCCCGATCGTCGCGACGTCGGTGACGCGATGCCAGTCGTCGACGACGACGCATATCCGTCTGCCGCCCCCGTCGATCTCGGCGATCAGCGACGTGAGCACGAAGTGCTCTGCCTCGACTCCCCGGAGCGCGAGTGCCTGCCGTAGTTCTTCCGGGAGCGTCGGCAGCACGATGCGGACCGCATCGATCAGGTGCGCCAAGAACCACACGACGTCGTTGTCGTCCCCGTCGATCGTCAGCCATGCGACAGGGACGCCCTCAGCGACCAGAACCTCGCGCCACTGCGAGGCCAGCGTGGTCTTGCCGAACCCTGCGCCGCCGTGAATCACCAGGAGCCGTCGACCACCGCGGTCGCGCAACGTGTCGATGAGACGGGTGCGCTCCACGAGTCGACGCGAAGACGAAGGTGGGCGATACCGGGTCACCGCGGCGGGCGGCGCCGTATGCGTCGGGCGCACCGCTTTGTCGGCGCCTGTCTCGGAGGCAGGTGGCGTCCCGGCCGGTGCCGGACCCGCATCATCGAAGTCGCCCCGGAGGATCCGCTGGTGCACCTGGCGCAGCGCGCCGCCGGGATCGACGCCCAGCTCCTCGGCGAGCCGGTCACGCATCACGCGGTAGGTCTCGAGTGCGTCGGCCTGCCTTCCGCAGCGGTACTGGGCGAGCATCAGTTGCCCGGCCACGCGCTCGTCGAGCGGATGACTCAGGGACATCGCCGTGAGCTGGGACAGGAGCTCACCGTGGCGACCGGCGCGCAGGCCCGCATCATTGCCGTCCAGCACGACGGAGACCCGTTCGGCGTCCAGCGACCTACGGACCTCGTTCGTCCAGATGGTGTCCAGTGCAGCGAACGGCTCACCACGCCACAGTTGTAGTGCCGCGCAGAATCGACGGTCGGCTTCGACGGGGTCCGCTGTCGCGCGCGCAGCAGAAGCCAGCTGACGGAAGCGGTGCAAGTCGATCGACGCCGGATCGGCCTTCAGCACATAGCCGCCCGGCTCGCGGGCTATCCTGACATCGCCACCGGCCGTGATGATCCGCCTGAGCCGGGACAGGTAGCCCGCCAACGCATTTCGAGCTCGGTGCGGCAGGTCATCGGCCCAGATCCGGTGGATGAGCTGATCTGCAGGAGTGGGACGGTTGACATCAACCAACAGCGCCGCCAACACACACCGTTGGCGCATCGTGCCGATGTCGAGGCGCTCCCCGTCTGACCACGCCTCGACATCGCCAAGCAACCGGAATTCCGTTGCCACGTAAAACAGCCTTCACCAGGACGTCCCGGATGTCCTCCGAACCGATCGCCTCGGAGAAGAATTTGTGGACGGAATCCGCCGCCGGTCAGATCTTGCCGCCCGGGAACATCGTCTTGACGGCCGCAGTGATGTTCGCGCGCGCCGCGGCCTCGCTGGTGGGATCGAGGGAGCCGATGGCCATCACGTAGCGGCGTTCGGGTCCGATCGCGCCGGTGGACACGTGCAACTGGTTGGCGCCGTTCCAGCAGCAGAACCAGCCCTGCTTGACCGCGACCGGCTCGGCGTAGAGCCCTTCGGGGATGCCGAACCGTTGCGGATACCCGTCGTTCCCTGTCGGCGTCGATTGCGCGAGGTTGCTGATGATGATGTTCGCCTGTTCGGGCGGGAGCCCGCCGGTGCCGTCCAGGAGCATGTCGTAGTAACGGACCAGATCGCTTGCAGTGCTGGTGGTCACGTCCCAGTGCCCGTTGTAGGGCGCCGTCGTGCCCGACAATCCGTACCGCGCCTTGACGCGGGCGATGACGGCGTTCCCGCCGCTGCGATCCCAGAAGTTCTGGGCGGCGCTGTCGTCGGAGGCGCGCAGCATCGTGTCGAGCGACGTGCGGTCGGCATCGGAGAGCTTCGTCTTGCCCTCGGACTCCTGCAGCAGCAGGTCGTCGGCGATGAACAGCTTCACGACCGATGCGATTGGGAAGGGCCTGTTGTCTCCGTTCGAGACGATCTGACCGGTGTTGCGGTCCATGACAACGGTCTCGATGTCGGCGCCGGATGCGGCCGCGTCGGCGGTGGCCTGACGAACGCGGGCGTCGAGGCCGTCGAATGAGGCCGTCGGTTGCGCAGGTGGCGCCTCGGGCAGCGCCGGGAGAGGGGCCTGCGGCGCGACCACCGGCGCCTGCGGAGTGTTCTCCGCGGCCGGCGGCGAACCCCACACCTGGGCCTCGCAGCCGGTGACGAGCAGCGCCGCCACACCAACGATCGCCAATCTCGTCATCGCCCGTACAGGCAGTCGCTGACGCATCAATCTCCTCCGAGCCGATCCAGACCCAAGGGGTATCCCCTGCGCCCACCTGTTAATCAGGCTAATCGAATCGGCTCAGTTCGACGCGGCCTGCAGTATGACGACGCCGCTGACGACGAGGGTGATGCCGGTGAGTCGCAGGGCTGTGATGGGGTCGCCGTAGATCAGGATGCCGAGTGTGACGGCGCCGGTGGCTCCGACGCCGGTGAACACGGCGTAAGCGGTGCCGACCGGTATGTCGCGCATGGCGAGGGTGAGCGGGTAGACGGCCGCGACGGCGAGTGCCAGGCACAGCAGTGTGGGGAGCGGTCTGGTGAAACCCTCGGTCGGTTTGATGCTCTGTGACCACGCCACTTCCGCCAGCGCAGCGGTCATCAGCCAGCCCCAGGCAGTCATCGGGGTCCCCGCGGTGTGAGTGACTCGGCGAGCTGCTGGACCGCGCGGTTCGCCGAGTCCTGGTCGGGTGTGAGCGTCTGCAGTCGCAGTTCGTGAATGTCGGTGATGCCGCAGTACTCGAGCCACCACCGTAGGTATGTCGACTGGTGATCCACGCCGAAGGCCGGGGTCAGGCCTGGTGCGTAGACCCGGCTGGTGTAGATCGTCACTGCGCGCCTGCCGCCGAGCAGGCCGCGGTAGCCGGTCGCCGGATCGAAGGTGAAGGCGACGCCGGGTTGTGTGACGGTGTCGATGAAGAGCTTGAGTGACCATGGGATGGCGCCGTTCCACATCGGCACCGCGAAGACCAGTGTGTCGGCGAGTTGCACGCGCGCCGCCACGTCCAGCACCTCCGCCCAGTCGCCGGCCGCTTCTTCCGGGACCGGCTGTCGTGCGATCACCGCCATCTTCGCATCGACCCGCCGCTGGCCGAACGGGGCGAGGTCGGAGAACGTGTTGAGGCGGTCCACCTCGACGTCGGCACGTCTCATGCGACAGGCCTCGAGGAACCGGTTGGCCAGACGTAGTGAACAAGAGTCTTCGCCGCGGGGGGAGGCGTTGATCAGCAGCACTCGGTTCATCCCACTCCTTCAATGTGCGGAACTGTGTTCCGTGAGTGCAACGCGCGGGTCCGGAACGGTATTCCGCAATAGGATGGCGGCATGCCACAAAGTGGTTCGACGGGGTGGCAGCCTCAGCGTGAACTCGCGGCACGCAACGAAGCGAGCGTGCTCGACGCCGCGCGTGCACTGCTGAGCGGGCCCGACACCGGCGACGTCGACATGCGCGTGATCGCCCGGCGCGCCGGCGTGGGCGTCGGAACGCTGTACCGAAGGTTCGGTGACAAGGCCGGACTACTGGCCGCCGTCGTCGGCGACGATGAGCGGACCCTGCAGGAAGCGATCCTGTCCGGGCCTCCGCCTCTCGGCCCCGGCGCCCCGGCCGGCGACCGGATCACCGCGTTCCTCGACGAGCTGGTGTCGCTGACCGAGCGCAACCTCGGCGCGCTCCTGGTAACCGACGCGATCCCGCCGGGGCGGCTGAAGCTGGGCGCCTATCAGGGGTGGCGGCTGCACATCGTCACGCTTCTGCGGGTAGCTCGGACCGACCTCGACGCGGCGAACGCCGGCTGGCACGCCGACATGCTGCTGGCGTCGGTGGACCCGCAGCTCTACGCATATCAGCGCCGCGATCTGAAGATGAGCAAGCGACGCATCGCGACGAATGCCAAAGGGCTTGCAGCTGCAGTCATCCGGACATGAGCCTCAGACCATGGGAGGGTTGAGCGTCGCGAAACCTTCCTGCCGGTAGTAGGGGAAGTAGGGATACGGCGCGTCGACCGCGCTGGCCCGGTCGAGCCGCCCGACCTGCTCGGCGGTCAGTCGCCATCCGGCTGCCCCGAGGTTCTGAACCAATTGGGCCTCGACGCGGGCGCCGATGAGGACCGACGACACCGTCGGCCGGCCGAGCAGCCAGTTGAGCGCGACCTGCGCGACCGTGTGCTCGGACTCCGCGGCGACGATCTCCAGTGCGTCGACGATCGTGAACAATCGCTCGTCGTCGACGGGCGGTCCCGCGTCAGCGGTGGTGTGGAGGCGACTGCGCTCCGGTAGCGGTGCGCCTCGACGGATCTTGCCGGTCAGCCGCCCCCACCCGAGCGGACTCCACACCAGTGCGCCGACGCCCTCCTCCCGAGCCAGCGGCATCAACTCCCACTCATAGTCGCGGCCGGCGAGCGAGTAGTAGACCTGGTGTGCCACGTACCGCGGGCGATGGCCGGAATCCGCCTGCGCGAGCGACTTCATAAGTTGCCATCCCGCGAAGTTCGATGCTCCGACGTAGCGGATCTTGCCCTGGGTGACGAGCGTCTCCAGTGTCTGCAGCACCTCGTCGATCGGCGTGAAGGCGTCATACCCGTGCAACTGGAACAGGTCGATGCGATCGGTGTTCAGGCGGTGCAGCGCGGCCTCGACCGCCCGCAGCAGCCGAGGTCGGGAGGTGCCCCAGTCACCCGGCGAGGTGGGCAGCGCAGCCTTGGTCGAGATCACGACCTCGTCGCGGATTCCGCGCAGCGCCGCTCCCAGCACCTCCTCCGATGCGCCGTCGGAATACACGTCGGCAGTGTCGAACAGGGTGACTCCGGCGTCGAGGCATCGCTTGACGATGTGCCGGGCCGCCTCGACGTCGGTGTCGCCCCAGGCGCCGAAGAACTCACCGACTCCGCCGAAGGTGGCGGCGCCGAAGCCGATCTCGGACACCACCAGGCCGGAATCGCCCACTCGTCGATACTCCATGTCACTCCTTAACAAGAAGATGTTCTCTTTAACTGACATTGTCGGCAACACGCCTTATCAGGAACACATTCCCGTTAGCATGGGCAGTATGACCGGGATGTCACGGCCGGGTGGTCGGAGTGCCGCGGTACGGACGGCGGTCCTGGGCGCGACAACCGACCTGCTGGTCGAGGTCGGTCTGGATGCCGTCGAGCTCACTGTCGTCGCCGATCGTGCAGGCGTCGGGCGGTCGACCGTCTACCGGCGGTGGGGATCGGTCGCCGCGTTGATGGCCGACCTCCTGGCCGATATGGCCGAGACGTCGGTCCCGCGCGCGGACACCGGGTCGCTTCGCGGCGATCTCCGCGCCAACGCGGCACTCGTCCGTCGCACCCTGTCGTCCGGTCGTCAGGGACGGTTGTTCAAGGCGATCATTGCCGCCGCCACCTACGACGACCGCACCGCGGAGGCGCTGTCGGAGTTCTATGCCCGCCGGATCGCCGAATGGTCGACCTGTGTCGACGACGCAGCAGCCAGGGGGGAGGCACCCCTTGGTACCGACTCCGCGGCGGTGATCCGGCAGGTGTCAGCGCCGCTCTACTACCAATTCTTGACCAGCACCCGACGTCTCACCGAGCGCGACGCGATCCGTGCCGCGGACGCGGCGCTGGCCGCCGTGGCCGCCGGTGTCTTCGCCTCGACAGTGAAACCCGCCGCAGCCCGGCCAAAGGCGCACCGCAGCCGGTCTCGATCTGGCTCCTGACCGCTGAGCGTGTCGATGAGCCGGCGCGTTTGTTTCCGGATAAAAGTAGGTACCTGATTGCAAAGGAACCAGGGGTGAGGTGCGTATGACCAAGGACAGTCCGGGCATCGGGCGCAGGCTGCGGCAGGGAGCGGAACAAGCCGTCAAAGCGACCGTCGACGTAGTCAACAGCACCATCGGATCCGCCGCGAAGCGGGCCGGTCGCGCAACGTCGAAGGGTGGCGGCGCGTCGACCGCTGAGAAACCGAAGCCGCCGAGCACGGCGAGCAAGGCCAAGGCTGCCGCGTCACAGGCTCGGAAGGCCGCGCCCCCGACGAAGTCCGCCGCACACACGGCGAAGAAGGCGCCGACGACCCCAGCCGCGAGGCCGGCGAATGTCGTTCCCGCGAAGAAGGCTGCCTCACCGCCGGCCAAGAAGTCATCACCCAAGAAGGCCCCGGCGGCGAAGAAGGCAGCGCCCAAGCCCGCCACGTCGTCGACACCCACCCCGGCGAAGGTCACGCCGGCGAAGAAGGCAGCAGCGAAGCGCGCGCCCACTCCGGCCAAGAAGGCAACACCGCAGGCATCGGCGGGGGCGGCGACGCCGGCCAAAAAGGTGGCGACGCCGGCCAAGAAAGTAGCGACGCCGGCCAAGAAGGTGGCCAAGAAGACGGCGAAGGCGACCGGCACTGCGCCGGCGAAGAAAGCGGCCAAACGGATCACGTGATCCGCGACCTGCTCCTCTCGACGCTCACACCGTCAGACGGAGTTTCGTGCACACCTCGACGACGTCGGCCCGGTCGGCCGCTGCCAGACCGCGAATGGGCAGCGGGAGGCTGTGTGGTGGAGCCAGGCCAAGGTGCTCTGCGACAGCGGCGGTGACTCGGAGGCTGCCGTGCCTGGCGAAGAGATCCCACAGGGGCGCAAGACGTTCCGACTGGCTGGTGGCGCCCGCATGGTCGCCGGCCTGCGCTGCGCGCGTGATGTCCAGTGCCAGGCGGGGCAGCGTTCCGCCGATGACCGAGTACCAGGAGTCGCAGCCCGCGTTGAGCCCGGTGGCCCCGAACGCATCCCCCGACACTCCGAGTGCTGTTCCCGCCGGCAACAGGTCGCGCAATCGCGCAACGCGGATGGCCGCTCGAGCCGGGTCAGCGGGGACTCCGGGGATCTTGAGCGATGCGACGTGGGGGAGGGCGGCGATCGCCTGATACAGGTCGTCGGTGAAGGCGAAGTGCGTCGTGGCGGGATTGTCGTAGACGACAAGCGGCACAGCGAGTTCGCGCGTCACGTCCTCGTACAGCCCGTACACGTCGTCCGCGGTGAGGGCCTGGTAGGAGAGCGGGGCGAGCAACACGCCCGAGGCTCCTGCCTCTTGTGCGTCCTCGACGAGCTCGAGAACGTGCTCGGTCCGGAGCGCGCCCACCCCGATGATCACCGGAACATCGGCGGCGTGCTCGACAGCGAGGCGGGCGACACGTGCGCGTTCCCCGCGAGTCAGGTACGCATACGAGCCCGTTGACCCGAGTGCGGTGATGGAATCGACTCGCGCCGTGGCGAGGCGGGCAACCAGATTCGTGAACGCCGCTTCGTCAACCGCACCGTCTCGCAGCGGAGTCAGCGGGAAGGCGCTGAGGCCAGTGAACACGGTGGTCTCCTCACCGGAGCGGAGTCAGGCCGGCCGCTACGCATCGCCGGCGGGCGGCGCGAGGCGGTCACGCAGCTGCGGCCAGTTCGACGCCGCCCAGTGTGCTTCCACCGGTGCGATCCGGCGACGCAGACCGTGATGCAATCCGGTGCCGCGCTCGCTGAGGAACACCCGAACCTTGCGCCGGTCGAACTGGTCGACTTCGCGGTAGGCCAGGGCCTGCGTGACCAGTCGATCCACCACTCTGGTCAGGGTGGGTCCGGCGGTCAGCGTCTGCGCCTGCAGCTCGGCCATCGTGAGCCCGGCCGAGGCGGCCAGAGCGTCCATCGCCAGCCAGTGGTCGATGCCGAGGCCCGATTCCTGCAACTCGTCATCCAGTTGGGCGGTCAATGCGCGCGCGGCACGGAGCAGCGTGGCCGTCATCGACGTCGCCGCGTCGTGCTCGGGCAGCGTCCTTGCCATCAACAACTCCTCCGGCCTTGCCCATTGGACCTGGCACGCGCGATACTTTCAGATGGAAATGATGATAGCCGATCCGACGACGGTGTGGCAGAGGACGTACTGATCATGAGCTCGCGCACCAGCCGTGATGCCGGTGAGCTGTGGCGAGTGGCCATGGTGGTGCCCCTGCAAGGCCCCGGCGGCGTCTTCGGGCCGTCGTGTGAGGCGGTGAGCCGGTTGGCTGTCCACGATCTGAACGCCGACGGGGGGATATTGGGCCGAGAGGTGCAGATCGAGGTGGTCGACGGCGGTGTCGCTCCGGATCTGGTCGCTCGGCGGATCGACCGACTCGTGACGGCGGGCGAGGTTCACGCGGTCAGCGGGTGGCACATCTCCTCGGTGCGCAACGCACTTGCGCCGGTGGTCGCCGGGCGGGTGCCCTACGCGTACCCCGCACTGTACGAAGGCGGCGAACGGCGCCGCGACATCTACTGCTGCGGTGAGACACCCGACCGCCAGATCGCTCCGGCGCTGCGCTGGTTGCGCGACAACGCCGGCGCACGACGCTGGTTCATCGTGGGTGACGACTATGTCTGGCCGCGGTCGTCGCTCGCTGCGGTGCGCGGGTACGCCCGCGATCTCGACCTCGACATCGTGGGCCGGCGCTTCGTCGATCTGGGCCGGGCGGAGATGTCCGGTGTCGTGAAGGCCGCCATGGCGTCGGGGTGCGACGCGGTGTTGATGCTTCTGGTCGGTCAGGATGCGGTGGAGTTCAACCGCGCGTGCGCCGAGCTCGGCGCAGCCGATCACTTCATCCGCTTCAGCCCCCTGATGGACGAGACCATGCTGCTCGCAAGCGGTGCGGACGCCAACCGAGGGCTCTTCGTCGCCGCGTCGTTCTTCCGTTCGATGGTCGGCGCCAACGCGATGGATCTGCTCGGGCACTACCGCCAGATGCACGGACCGCAGGCTCCGCCACTGAGTGGAATCGCCGAATCCTGTTACGAGGGAATGCAATTGCTGTCACAGTTGATACACCGGTCGGGCGAGTTGACCGACATCGCCTCCAGCGATCTCGTGTCGTATGACAGTCCGCGGGGGACCGTGCACTATCACGCCGACGCCACCGTGCAGCCGATACATCTGGCTGTCGCCGACGGCTATGACTTCGACGTGCTCACCACACTGACGCAACCCTGAGGCCGGCGCGCATCACATCGCCGTTGACAGTGTGCTGTCCGTCACTTAGTTTCAAATGGAGATATTTCATCTGGAACTGAAGGAGGTGACATCGTGAGCAGTGTCGGGTTGCTGTACGTCGGCGCGGTACTTCTCATCAACGGCTTGATGCTCCTGGGGCGTATACCGCCACGGTCGGCAGCTGTGTTCAACCTGTTCGTCGGCGCACTCCAGTGCGTGATCCCTACGGCAATGTTGTTGCAAGCGAACGGCGATGCTGCCACCACGTTGTCCGCCTCGGGTCTCTACCTGTTCGGCTTCACGTATCTCTACGTCGGCATCGTCAATCTCGCCGGCCTCGAACCGCAGGGCGTCGGCTGGTTCAGCCTCTTCGTCGCGCTGGCCGCTGTGGCGTATGCGGTTCTGTCGTTCAGCTCGCATGACCCGGTGTTCGGAGTCATCTGGCTCTCCTGGGCGGCGCTGTGGACCCTGTTCTTCCTGGTTCTCGGTCTGGGTCGTGAAGACCTCAGCCGTTTCACCGGCTGGTCGGTGACGCTGCTGAGCATTCCGACGTGCTCGATCCCGGCGTTCCTGATGCTCACCGGTCACTACCGCAGTTCAGCCCTGACAGCCGTCGCCACGGCGGTGCTGTTGGCGGCCTTGCTGGTGGTCGCACGGCTACTCAGCTCGCCGGGCAGGGTGTCCGGGGTCAGGGCCCGGCCGGTCTACAACTGATCCACCTGATTTGTTCTGCTGCAACTTATTTCATCCAAACCGATCAATCGAGGAGCTCAACATGCGTCATGGTGACATCTCATCCAGTCCGGACACGGTCGGCGTAGCCGTCGTCAACTACAAGATGCCCCGGCTGCACACCAGGGAGGAGGTACTCGACAACGCCCGCAAGATCGCGGACATGGTGGTCGGGATGAAGTCCGGCCTGCCGGGTATGGATCTCGTGGTCTTCCCCGAGTACTCGACTCAGGGGATCATGTACGACCCCGAGGAGATGTACGCCACCGCGGCGTCGATCCCCGGAGACGAGACCGACATCTTCGCTGCAGCGTGCCGTGAGGCCAAGACGTGGGGCGTCTTCTCCATCACCGGTGAGCGCCACGAGGATCATCCGAACAAGCCGCCGTACAACACCCTCGTGCTCATCGACGACACCGGTGAGATCGTGCAGAAGTACCGGAAGATCCTGCCCTGGTGCCCGATCGAGGGCTGGTATCCGGGCGACACCACCTATGTTTCGCAGGGCCCGAAGGGGATGAAGATCTCGCTGATCATCTGCGACGACGGCAACTACCCCGAGATCTGGCGGGACTGCGCGATGAAGGGCGCCGAACTGATCGTGCGGTGCCAGGGCTACATGTATCCCGCCAAGGATCAGCAGGTCCTCATGGCCAAAGCGATGGCGTGGGCGAACAACACCTACGTCGCCGTGGCGAATGCCGCGGGATTTGACGGGGTGTACTCCTACTTCGGACACTCCGCGATCATCGGGTTCGACGGCCGCACCCTCGGCGAGACGGGCGAGGAAGAGTATGGGATTCAGTTCGCGCAGCTCTCGCTGTCGGCCATCCGCGACGCCCGCCAGAACGATCAGTCCCAGAACCACCTCTTCAAGCTGCTGCATCGGGGCTACTCGGGCGTGCACGCGGCCGGCGACGGCGACAAGGGCGTCGCCGACTGCCCGTTCGAGTTCTACAAGCTGTGGGTGACCGACGCGCAGAAAGCGCAGGAAGTCGTCGAGTCGATCACGCGAGACACCGTGGGTGTCGCGGACTGTCGAGTGGGCAATCTCCCCGTCGAGCAGACCGTCGAGGCGTAAGAGAATCGACGTGCCGTACCTCACCGACATGTATCACGACCAGAACGCGACAACGCAGCGCACCAACAACGTCGCCGTGAAGTCGTCGGCCGTGTTCGACCACGATGCCTTCGTCGCCCGACTGGGGCAACGGATAATCGGTCAACCGGAAGCGGTGAGTGCCGCTGCCCGGGCGCTGTCGATCGCACATGCCGGTGTCGCTGATCCCGGTCGGCCGTTGGCGAGCGTATTGCTCGCCGGGCCGACCGGGGTCGGCAAGACAGAACTTGTTCGCCAGATCGCCGCCGAGATCCGCACGGGGCCAGACGATCTCTGCCGAATCGACATGGCGGCCCTGGCCCAGGAGCACTACGCGGCGTCTTTCTCCGGCGCCCCACCGGGATACGCGGGCAGTAAGGAGTCCTTCACCCTGTTCGACAAGAACAAGATCGAGGGTGACCCGTACACACCGGGCATCGTGCTCTTCGACGAAGTCGAGAAGGCCGACCGCACGGTGATCCGCGCCCTGCTGCACGTACTCGACAGCGGAGAGCTCCGGCTCGCCAACGGCCGCGACCGGATCTCCTTCCGCAACAGCTACGTCTTCATGACGTCGAATCTGGGATCCAAGGACGTCGCAACGGCACAGCGAACATCCCGATGGTCGCCGAGATGGCGACGACTCCGGGCATTCGCGGCGTCGCCAACCGATCCGGTCGCGCGTGCACACGGTCTGGTGAGCGCCGCCGTAGAGGAGTTCTTCGACCCGGAGTTCCTCAACCGGATCGATGAGACGGTCGTCATGGCGCCCTTCGACGCATCGACGGCCCGGAAGGTCACCGTTCGTGAAGTGGGCCTCTTCAGCGCGCGACTTGCCCGTGAACATGTCGAACTCCGCGTCGACGACACGGTGATGGAGTTTCTGCAGGACTGCGGGTTCGATCCGATCTACGGTGCCCGCGGGTTACGCAGGACCATCCGGAGCCATCTGGTCGCCCCAGTAGCCGAATGCGTATTACGCGCTCGCACAACGCCGACCACGCCCATCGTGGTCGGGGCAACTGTGATCGACGATGCCGTCGCGGTGCGTTTGCTCGACGAGAAGTGACCTGATTCGGGCATCGGTCTGGGTGCGCGAAAAGCACACGGGAGAATGGTCCTGATCACTGTGCCGCCGCTGATGCCTGGAGGTTGTGCCGATGTCCACACCGGATCCGCAAGCGTTCGCCGAGGAGTGGGTGCTTGCGTGGAATGCGCACGACGTCGAGGCGGTGCTGGCGCATTTTCACGACGATGTGCTGTTCACCTCTCCGATCGCCGCGCGAGTGGTGCCGGGAAGCGGGGGTGTGGTCCGCGGGAAGCAGGCTTTGCGCGAATACTGGACGACGGCGCTGGCGGGCATGGCGGACCTGCACTTCGAGATCCTCGGTGTGTATCGCGGGGAATCGTTGCTGGTGATCAACTACCGCAATCAGCGCGGCGGACTCGTCAACGAAGTCCTGGTCTTCGACGGCGCGTTGGTGCGTGAAGGGCACGGCACCTACCTCGACTGAGCTCTCGACGACCGGGCGGGAGCCGTGGCTCCTAATCGACGTCGACGAGGGACATGTGCCGGCAGCGGATGAATCCGAGAACAATTGCCAGCTTCGCCTCCAAGGCCGGCGTGGAGAACGCGGATAACGACTCGAGTGACACGCATGTGCTGATCAGCGATGCGATTACCGGCATCGTGCTCTGCAACACCTCGGTGCTCGGTGATTCCATGGCGGCAGCGGGAAGGCTGTGCACCCGGTCAACGGTTCCGCCGAACACACGTTGGAGCGCCAGCGCCGTTCTCGCGAGCGCCCCCACCGACGGATCGGCAGAATGGGCAGCCGGAAAATGATCGAACGGTTGGAGAAGACGAACAATCCCCGGCTGACCGGACACATTGAGCTCATATGTCTCGTCAAGCTGAATGCAACTCACAGCACCGATGTTATTGATGACCCGGATGAGCACTTCTGGGCAGAATGTCGTTAGAAGCGCTATACGGGTGCGCATCGCGCTTTCACGTCGAAGAATCAGATCGCGGCTCAGGTCGAGCACGTATTCGGTTACACGCCAGTACTCTTCGCGTTCGTTGTCCATTCGCGCGCGCTGCTCCTGACCTAGCGGAATTCATCGTCTCGACTGCGTTGACCGAGCCTACCGAATTGCGTGCGCTATATGCACAGGGGGCGGATTTCGCTGTCGCTAGACGGGCGGTAGGACAGAAATTCCGCATGCGGATCGGCACGCAATGGATTCACGCAGATGAGGATGAAGTCAGTTCCGCGTTGGTCACGGCCAGAACGGCGGACGGCCCGTGCCGCTGATCATGAGGTCCCCGGCGGCGGTGTGCTCGACCAGTCGTGCGGTGGCGTCACGATCGCCGACGCACAGCACGACCGCTCCACCGGCCTTGATCTGAGCCGGTGCGTCGAGCACGGTGCCCTGCCAGTGGTAGTGACCGTCGAACGGGTTGAGATGTCCGGTGGCACGGATGCGGACGGGATGGCGCTTCTCGCCGACCACGAGACTGGCCGGCCCGTCGTAGACGCCGTCGTCGGATCCGATGGTCACAGGAAGTGGCACCTCGCCCACATGCGGCGGGCGATCGGACCCATCAGGCCGACCTCGTCGAGGAATGCGGCCAGCGGCTCGAACCCGGCCCGCAGTGTCGCGTGGAACTGTGGGTTGGCGCGGGCTTGGCGTTGCGCCTCGCCCCCGTCGAGGCCGATCCGGTCGTAGAGGGCGCGGCGGGTGAAATGGCCGAAGTAGAGCGAGGCTCCGAGGCCGTGCAGATTGGAGATGGCCAGGCGCGTCGCGCGTGACAGCTCGCCGACGTCGCGGCGGATGCCGTCGCGGGCGAACTGGATGTGCCGGGCTTCCTCGGTGACGTGGATGCGCATCACGCGTTGAACCAGCGGCTGGATTTCGTCGGCGTCGTCGAGGATTTGGCGTTGCACCGCGTCGAAGAGCTCCTCACCGACCAGGGCGCCGATCCACAGCATCGGTCCGCGGAAGATCAGCGCCATCGTGTTGACCCTGCGTGCGCCGCCCTTGGTCGGCCAGAACGGTTCGACGCCCACCCGTTCGATGGCCTTCCCGAACATCAACATGTGGCGCGCCTCGTCGCCCAACTCCGTGAGCTCGTAGAAGGTGCTGTGCGACGTGGGGGAGGAGTGCATCATCGCGCGCAGCAGGGACTGGTTGAGCATGTTCTCGAACCAGATGCCCATGGAGATGTAGTTGACGAACTCCTGCCGGGACAGGTCGATGCGCTGCCGATCGCTCATGCGCTCCCACAGCGGGGTGCCGTACAGGCTCAACATCTGCGGAGGCAGGAAGTACTTGTCGTCGGGAAGCGGAGCGTCCCAATTGATGTCGACGATCGGCTCGTATGACTTCTTGGCCGAACCCTTGAGCAGGCGAAGGGCGAAGTCCTCCCGGCCGGGCGCGGTGGGCGAAGCAGATGCAGTCATGAAGTCCTCTCTCGACGACGGAGGCGTGTCCGCGAGGCCGACGCGGATGCCGCGCGACCTGATGACACCATCATGGCGACTTCTTCGGACAGTTTCTCGCCTCGTACGGGCCAAAGTTCCGCACGAACCTGTCCTCTCCGGACAGTCGTATGCCTGCGCGCGGCCTATCATCGCGGACTATGTCGAACGTGCCGCCCGCCGCGGCGAGACTTCCCCAACTGCCACCGCAGACGCTGGAGGCGATGCGCGCCGGGCTGCCGGCGCTGACGGACAGGATGGTAGAGGCGGTGATCGCCGAGGTGCCCGCATTCGCGCTGGCCGCGCAGGAGTCGTGGCGGCCGGTGATCTACGCATCTGCTGATCAACTGCTGACCGCGCTGATCGAACAGCTGCGCGGTGCGGCCGATCCCCAGAGCTCCGCGACGTCGATGCAGGAAGTGCTCGACACCGCTTACGGTTTCGGCCGGCGGGAAGCGCGCCAGGGCCGGCCCACCGAAGTGCAGCTGGCGGCCTATCGAATCGGGGTCCGTGAGATCTGGCGCGAGTGGTCGGCGTTGGCCGTCGGGCACGGCGTGGGAAGCGACGAGGTGAGCGTCTTCGCCGAGACGTCGTTCGCCTACCTCGATCGGATCTCGGCAGCGGGCGTCGCGGGCCACGCCGACGAAGTCGCCCGACTGGGCCTGGCGCGGGAGAGGCACCGGGAGCGGCTCGTGCGGGCTCTGCTGCGAGATGGGTCGGCCGACGAACTGCGCCGGGCCGCAGAGGAGGCGTCCTGGACACCGTCGCAGACGCTGACCGCGGTGGCACTTCCGAACCGGCACCACGAGAGTGGCGGGCTCATCACGGCCGACTCGCGCACCCTCGAGGTGCCCGACGACGCGATCGAGTTGCCGCACGGGATGCGGATGTTCCTGGTCTCCGCCGTCGGCGGGAAGGCGCGGGCATCGTTCCTCGAATCGATCGGCGCGACAGGCGCGGTCGTAGGGCCCGTCCGCCCGTGGATGCAGGCGCGCTCTTCGGTTCGCCGCGTCATGCGTGCAGCTGAGTTCCAGCCTGCGCAATCAACGGCCGTACTCGACACCGACCAGATCCTTGTGGAGCTCGTGGTCAGTGCCGATGCCGAGGCATTGTCCGACCTGCGGGCACGCGCGCTGGCGCCCCTGCACGGACTGCCCGCTGCGTCCGTCGCCCGGCTCGCCGACACGCTGCGCTCATGGCTGCTGCATCACGGTCGCCGCGACGAGATCGCCGCCGACCTCCACGTGTCACCCTCCACGGTGCGCTACCGGCTCCGCCAGCTCCGTGACGTCTACGGTGGGCGGCTGCAGGATCCGCGATCCATCGCCGAACTCACGGTCGCCCTCGCAGACTCCGGGTTAACCGACGCCGACGGCGATCGCGATCTAGCATCAGCGGGTGGAGACCACATCTGAGTCCAACGAGTACCTCGCCAAGCGCACCCTCAAGCAGGGCACCGCGGGATGGCTACTCCTCGCCGGTCTCGGCGTCGGGTATGTGATCTCGGGCGATTACTCGGGATGGAATTTCGGGCTCGCCGAGGGAGGGTTCGGCGGACTACTGATCGCCGGCGTCCTGATCGCGGGCATGTACCTGGCCATGGTGCTGGGGATGGCGGAGATGTCCTCCGCGCTGCCTGCCGCAGGCGGCGGTTACACGTTCGCCCGTCGGGCACTCGGCCCGTGGGGTGGATTCGCAACCGGCACAGCCATTCTGATCGAGTATGCGATCGCACCCGCGGCGATTGCCACCTTCATCGGGGCCTATGTCGAGTCCCTCGGCCTGTTCGGCATCACCGACGGCTGGTGGGTGTACCTGGCCGTGTACCTGCTGTTCATCGGCATCCACCTCAGCGGTGTCGGCGAGGCGCTCAAGGTCATGTTCGTCATCACGGCCATCGCCCTCGCCGGTCTGCTCATCTTCGCCATCGCGGCGATCGGCAGCTTCGACACCGCGAACCTCACCGACATCGCGCCCACCGATGCGGCCGGCGCCTCGTCGTTCCTTCCCTTCGGTTACCTCGGGATCTGGGCGGCAGTGCCGTTCGCGATCTGGTTCTTCCTCGCCATCGAAGGTGTGCCGCTCGCCGCCGAGGAGGCCAAGGACCCGGCCCGCAACGTGCCGCGCGGAATCATCGCCGCGATGGCCGTCCTGGTGGTCACCGGAGCCACGGTGCTGGTGCTCGCCGCCGGCGCCGGTGGTGCCGAGGTGATCAGCGCATCCGGCAATCCCCTGGTGGAAGCGCTGGGAGACTCGACGATGGCCAAGGTGGTCAACTACATCGGCCTGGCCGGGCTGATCGCCAGCTTCTTCTCGATCATCTACGCCTACTCCCGTCAGCTGTTCGCGCTGTCGCGCGCCGGCTACCTGCCGAAGCGGCTGTCGCTGACCAACTCCCGCAAGGCGCCGACGCTGGCGCTGATCGTGCCCGGCATCATCGGCTTCGTCCTGTCGCTGACCGGCCAGGGCGCGATGCTGCTGAACATGGCGGTGTTCGGCGCCGCCCTGTCCTACGTGCTGATGATGATCAGTCACATCGTGCTCAGGGTGCGTGAGCCGGACATGCCGCGGCCCTACCGCACCCCGGGCGGCGTCGTCACCACGGGCTTCGCGCTGGTGATCGCGGCGCTGTCGGTGGTGGCCACCTTCCTGGTGGACAGTACGGCCGCCACCTGGTGCCTGGTCGTCTTCGCCGCGTTCATGGCGTATTTCGGGCTCTACAGCCGGCACCATCTGGTGGCGAACTCGCCCGACGAGGAGTTCGCGGCGCTGGCTGACGCGGAGAAGGAGATCAAGTAGGGGTGATTGCGCCGGCGTGTCCGGCCCACCGGTGCCACCAAGAGCCGCTGGCCGTGCGGCCTCAAGCGCCGCGCCACATCTGCACGGTGCTGGTCAGACCCCCGGGCAGTTCGATCAACTCGATGGGGGTGCCGTCAGGATCGTGAACGAAAAGCATCCGCACGCCGCCGATGTCGGTGGGTGGGGTGTAGCGCACCCCCACGTGCCGGCCCAGTGCCTCATGCGCCGCATCGAGATCCCTCACCCGGAACGACATGTTGGTGTAGCCGAGATGCGGGCCGTCCACGACGGCGGGTACGTCGCCGAGCGACAGGAGTTCGATCATGGTGGCACCGATCAGGCCGCCGACCATGCGTCCTGCGGCGCCTGCGGTACCGGTGACCTCCTCTAGTCCCGCACCGGCCAGTTCGACGTCGAAGACGACATCCATGCCGAGCACACCGGTGTAGAACGCCAGCGAGGCGTCCAGGTCCGACACGCCGACACAGAGGTGGGAGAAGTTCTCGATCGGCAGCGGGTCCGGCGCGGTCACCACCTCACCAAAGCAAGGTTCCGAGATCGCTGTCAACGGCGCCGCTCAAGGGTTCGGGAAGCTGCGCGTCGCCGATGCGGCGCAGATGGCCGGTTGCGGACCGACACGCGGCACGCAAGGGCTCGCGGTCAGTCACCTCTGAATGCTGAGGCAGTTGAGTAGCATCCCCCTGCCGCGTCCTTGACGCGAGCATCCCTCTCTCGCAGTACGCGCTCCCCGTGTGGTGTTTCGCAGACCACCCCGAGGTCGTCGGACTTCAGGCGAGGGCCATGTCCCAGAACTCGATTTCGTGCGCGAGCACCTCGTCGACCAGCGATGCGTACTCGACCGGGTCGGCGACATCGCCGAGCGCCTCCACGTAGGCCACGAAGTCGGAATCTGTCCAGTGGTCGACGAATTCCTTGAAGGGCGACGCAGGTGATGATGCGGAAGTCCATGCCATCAGGTACACCCGCTCGATGACCCACAGCGCCGTCAACGCTGCGTCGGTAGGCGAATCCTCCAGTCGCGTCAGTAGTTCGCCGTAGGCGACAGTCGCCGGCAGTGCCGGCTGGTCGAGGTCGATGCCCCGCTGCGACGCCTTGTCCTCGAACCAGTCGAGTTCGGCGACGAGCGCGGCACAGCCTGCGGCGAGTACGCCTTGCGCCGGCCGTGGCGCCCGTGCAAGCAGGCGCGCCTGAAAGCTCAGCAGGTCGGCGACGAAGAGCGCGTCCTGAGCGAGCCAGCTGTCGAATGCCGAGTCGGTGATCGTGCCGTCACGAACCGCATGGAGGAACGGATGCCGCGTCGCGGCAGCCCACAAGACATCGGCCATGGTCGACCAGGCTAGTCAGCCGGGCCGGGCCGGGTTGCATCACCTGGCAGCCGTCCCATCGATTGCGACTGCGCGCACGAAAGCGTCGGCGAAGAAGTCGCACGTCGCCTCCAGTTCAGGCAGGGCGACCTGTGGGAAGTTGACCAGTCCGGGCCGCATGATGGCGTGCACGGACATCGGGCTGATCAGCTGTTGGATGAGCAGGGAGCGCGGCAGGTCCCGGATGCGGCCGGCGGCGACTTCGCCGTTCAGCCACCTTTCGAGAACCGCGATGAGGCGCAGGGCGCCGTGCTCGATCAGTGCGCCCGCGCCGGTGCCCGCCGGACGGGCCAGCGTCTCACCGAGCACCGCGGCCAGCACCCGCGGCTCTCGCAGGTACAGATCGGCGAGGGTTCGGTGAATGGCGCGGACCATCTGCGTCAGGTCGGTGTTCGGCGATCCGATGACGTCTTCCATGTCCAGCGCCGGGATGTAGTGGTCGTAGACCGCACGTAGCAGACCTTCGCGGCCGCCGAACGCCGCATACAGGCTGTGCACCGAACACTCCGCATCCTCGGCGATCGCCTCGAGGGTGGCGGACGACACGCCGCCGGCGCCGATGAGTGCGGCCGCCGATTCGACTGCGCGCACCTTCACCGGCGGGCGCCCGCCGGGGTCGACCCCGATGTCGCGTACCGCATCGTCGAGGGGGCGTCGTGAGCCCCCGAGCTGACGCAACAGTGTGCTGCGCGACACCCCGAGGGCGTGCGCGATCACGACGATCGGCACATCGGCGACGTCGCGGCCGAGGCGTTCCGCGGAACGCAGCGTGGCCCGGATGACGTCTGCGGGCACTGGACCCGCCCGACTTGTCTCCCGATCTGACACAGATAGTCAACCTCCCCGTATTAGTGTTTCAGATCACATCAGAGCGGTAACACAGGGTGCTGAGTCGGCCGCTGGGTCGATTCTCGCCGAGTCGGACACGAGAAGCGGGGGATCATGGCGGAACGCGGTGCCGAGCCTCCCGTCCCGCGGGGCCGTCGGCTGTTCCTTCGGGCGGTGCGGTACCTGTTCAACCCGTTGCGCCCGGACGACTACCTCGAGATGGTGAATCCGCTGTGGACCACCAAGGAGCTGCGGGGCAAGGTCGAGCGCGTCGAGCGGCAGGGATCGGAAGCTGTCAGCGTGCTGATCCGGCCGGGGTACGAGTGGCCGGGCCACAAACCCGGCCAGTACGTCCGGTTGGGGTTGGTTATCGATGGTCGGTACCACTGGCGCGCCTACTCGCTGACGTCCGACCCGCAGCCGGACGACGGCTTGATCAGCGTGACGCCCAAGAAGGTCGACGAGGGCGTGGTGTCGCCATATCTGGTGGAGAAGATCCAGCCGGGCGAACTGGTTCGGCTCGGCGAGGTGGAGGGCGTCTTCACGCTGCCCGACCCGGTGCCGGCCAAGATGCTCTTCATCAGCGCAGGCAGCGGCATCACACCGATCATCAGCATGCTGCGGAGCCTCGACCATCGCGGCGAGATCGGCGACGTCGTGGTGCTCCACTCGGCCCGCACCCGCGACCAGGTCATGTTTCTGGAGGACCTGGAAGGTCTCGACCAACGCCACGACGGCTTGCGGTTGGATCTGCGGCTCACGGCTGATCGCGGTCGGATGTCAGCCGACGATCTGGACGACGTGTGCCCGGACTGGCGCGAACGCGACGCGTTCTGTTCGGGTCCGAGCGAACTGCTCGACGCGATGATCGAACACTGGGAGCACAACGGTGACCCGGACCGGCTCCGCTTCGAGCGGTTCCAGCCGAAGATCGACGCCGATGCCACCGAAGGTGAGGGCGGTCAGATCACGTTCCTCAACAGCGACACGACCGCCGACTGCGACGGTGGCACACCCATCCTGGAGGCCGGCGAACAGGCCGGCCTGGAACTCGCGTTCGGTTGCCGAATCGGCATCTGCCACACCTGCGTTGGCACGCTGAAGTCGGGGAAAGTACGCGACCTGCGCTCCGGGGAAGTCACCGAACCCGTCGACCAGGACGTCCGGATCTGCATCCACGCCGCAGAGGGTGACGTGGAGTTCGCACTGTGACCGTGAAGGAGTCAACCGTGACCACAACCGTCGAGAGCCCACTCACCCGCCTCAGCGAGCAGGATCTGGAGAAGCTCGCCAAAGAACTCGACGCGATACACGACGAGATCTTCGCCGAACTCGGTGACCGCGACCGGCACTACATCAAGACGGTGGTCTCGGTGCAGCGCCAGATCGTCGTCGCTGGACGGGTGCTGCTGCTCGGCTCGCGGTCACGAACGGCGTGGGTGCTCGGCACCGCCTGCCTCGGGATGGCCAAGATCCTGGAGAACATGGAGCTCGGCCACAACATCCTGCACGGCCAATGGGATTGGATGAACGATCCCGACATCCATTCCTCGGTCTGGGACTGGGACACCGCATCGTCGGCGCAGGCGTGGAAGCACTCGCACAACTACATCCATCACACCTATACCAATATTCGGGGCAAGGACAAGGATCTCGGCTACGAGATCATGCGGATCGACCCCAACCAGAAGTGGCGCCCCGCCAACCTCGGCCAGCCGTTCTACAACCTCCTGCTCACGCTCCTGTTCGAGTGGGGCGTCGCGATGCACGACACCGACGTGGAGGCGTTGTGGCGAGGCGAGAAGACGATGGCCGACCTCAAGGAGGACTTCAAGAGCATCGCCGGGAAAGCGCGTCTGCAGATCATCAAGGACTACATCGGCTGGCCGGCAGTGAGCGCCGGCGCATTCGCGCTGACCAAACTGGCGCTGGGCGACCGGATCGAGCAGCCCACCCACTCCCGTCTCGGACGTCGGCTCCGCCAGATATCGACCAAGGGCCGGATGGGCTCGGCCGCGGCGACGGCCGATCGGCTGCTGCCCGGCGTCGAGAGCACCTTCCTGCGAACCCTGGCAGCAGACGCGCTGGCCAACCTCATCCGTAACGTGTGGGCTCACGCCATCATCTTCTGTGGCCATTTCCCGGACCAGACCTACACTTTCAGCGAAGAGGAAGTGGAGAACGAGACCCGCGGCGGGTGGTACGTCCGCCAACTGATCGGCGCGGCGAACATCGAGGGCAGCCCCCTGTTCCATGTCATCAGCGGCAACCTGGGCTACCAGGTGGAACACCACCTGTACCCGGACATGCCGAGCAGCAGGTACTCCGAGATCGCGCCGAAAATCAAAGACATCTGCGAGCGATACGAACTGCCCTACAACTCAGGACGATTCGGCAAGCAGTGGTTCACGGTGCACCGCACCATCTTCCGGCTCGCGTTCCCCGGCGGGAAGCCGAGGCCCAAGCCCGGCCCGTACCGCAGCGGCGAGCGACGGGCAGGGCCGCAGGGTCCGAGCGAGGCCAGTCGGTTCCGCGAGCGGGTGCCCGCCGAGCACCCCGACGCCGGGCCGGAACACAAGTCGAGTGGCGTTGCGGTGGAACCACCGCCGCGCGGCAAAGACTGACATTCCTCCCGCGCTGAAGGCTCGGCGCGTTGTCAGGACCCGCTGACCGGCCCCGCCAGAGCGGCGATTTGGAAAGCCGCGATGATGAGCGCCGCGTGGACGACGCAGCCCAGCGCGGGAACGACGACCGTCCTGCGCCGTTTGGCCAGAAACACCGTCGACACGACGACGTCGACGAGTAGGACCGCCACGTTGCCGTAGATCGCGAGGAACATCGCGACGCCGATCCACTTCTCGTCGCCGCACTCGACGTACGCGCACGAATCGATGCTCATCGCGATGCCGAAGCTGAGCACGAAGAACAACAGCGCCAACAGGACATGCAGCACCAGCAGCGCCACCGTTCCGGCGACGTTTCCCGACTTCCGCCGCCGCGGGTCGGCGTCGATGGGGTTCGACATGCGCCCGAGTATTCCGTGTCGCAGACGCGTGGGGCCGCACGAATCCGATTCGCACCTCGATTCAACCGTCCGGCCGATCAGTGAGAAGGTCCGCGTCGCTCCGTTCGATGGAATCAACGGTCTGATCCCGCCGTTACAGAAAGAATCCCGGGCGTTCGGCCCGTCGACGGAGCTGTACAGAGGGAAGAAGGCGGGACCGATGAAGAAATTCGGACTGGCAGGAATTGTCGCAGGCGCGCTGTCTGCAGCCGTGATCGGTTTCGCCGGTCCGGCGCAGGCCGACGACCACGACCACGGATTCAATGGACATCACGGGGACCGCGGTTATCACTTCGGGTATGACCGCGATGACTACTACCCCTGGATCGATCAGCTGTACCCGTCAGTGAGGGTGCCGCACGTCGACACCTCGGTGCACAACTGATCGTTGTTCCGCTACGAGGGCGTCCGCATCGCGGGCGCCCTCAGCGTTTGTCCGACAGCGATATCGAGGCATGCAGGGACGGCCGGTAGATGAGCTCCTGGATGCCGCCGTCCAGCGTCCGGCCTTCGATGAGTTCCAGGTCGAAGTCCGCCGCGCCCGCGAATATCGGATCGTCGCCGGTCTGACCGGTGATCACGGGGAAGATCGTCACCTGGAGCCGGTCGACCAAGCCGGCGGCCATCAGCGCCCGGTTCATCGACAGGCTGCCGTGTGAGCGCAACGGCACCTCGGACTCCTCTTTGAGGCGGGCGACGACGTCGACCGCGTCACCGCTCACGATGGTCGCGTCCGGCCAGTCGAGAGGCCCGGCCAGGGTGGTCGAAACCACCGTCGCCGGCAGATTCCTCATTCGCGTCACCCATGGATCGAGCACCGCCTGCTCGCTGCCCGAGGCCAGCATTTCCGCGAACATCTGATAAGTGGTGCGTCCGAGAACCATTCGCTGCTCCGGCCGATACAGCGCGAGGCGGTGGTCGAGCAGTTCGGGGCCCTGCTTGCCCCAGTAACCGCCCCAGTCGCCGCTGCTGACACCGCCGAAGCCATCCAGGCTGGAGAAGACGTCAAAGGTGTAAGTGGCGGTCACGGCTCTCCTCGAGTGGGTGTGTTTCGGCTGGCTACCGATACAGACGGGAAGCCGCGCCCAAACTCATCGGCAGCGCACGTCTCGTTGCCGCGTCGGTCTACAGCCTGGACGCCTGGTACTGCGCAACCTGCCACCGCTGGCTGTCGCGGGTCAGCACCACGCCGATGGCCAGCTCCGCCGAAGGCCGGTCGGGGTAGGTGAAGGTCGCGGCCAGATAGCCCAGCACGACATCCGCCGAAGGACTACGGGTTTCGAGGATGCGATACGTAACAGCCATGCCGGCGGGCTGCGACTCGTAGTACGCAGCGACGGCGTCGCGGCCCACTCCGTAGGGGCGCAGCCCCTTGAAGACGGCGTCTTCGGTGAACACGGCGGCCACCCGGGACGCGTCGTGGGCGTCGATGGCGGACCGCCACTCGTCCATGACGGCGCGGATGACCGGGTCTGCGCCCGACTGTGTGGGTGTCATGTTCTGTTCCTTTTCTCGACGATGCTCATCGGAACGCCGCAGGGGCGCGCGGAAGTCCGGGTTCGCAGGACGAATGGACTCGTTCCTGGTAGGCGCAGGCTCGCAGCAGTGCTTGCGGCGCGAAGACCGAGACCGGGACTAGCTGGCCGGCCAGCCCGTCCCCAGCGGGAACTGTCCGTCGACCAGGTGGCGCTTCATCACCTTGCCCGTCGTGGTGCGCGGAAGCTGACCGACGAACGTGACGTCGCGTGGAATCGAGAAGCGGCTCAGGCGGTTCCGGACGTAAGTCTTGACCATCTCCTCGTCCAGTGACGCGCCTTCGGCGCGGACGACGAACGCGGCGAGGCGTTGACCGAACTCCGGATCCGGGACGCCGACGACGGCCACGTCGGCGATCTGCGGCAGGACGGCGAGCGCTTCTTCCACCGGCCGTGGGAAGACGTTCTCACCGCCGGAGATGATCATGTCGTCGTCGCGCCCGGCGACGAAGAGTCGCCCGCCGGCATCGAGGTAGCCCAGGTCGCCGGTGTCCATCAGCTGATCTTCGACGGCCGGGGAGTCCGCGTTGGTGTAGCCCTCGAACAGCATGTCGTTGCCGACGAAGATGCGTCCCACGGCGCCGACCGGCAATGGAACACCGTGCTGATCGAGGATGGCGATCCGGGTACCGAGCGGCGGTCGACCGGCGGTGGTCGGAGCGAGTCGCAGATCCGTTGGGTCGGCGATCGTCGCCCACGACACCTCGGTGGATCCGTAGAAGTTGTAGAGAACGTCGCCGAAGGTGTCCATGAACTTGACGGCGGCCGCACCGGGGATCGGTGAGCCGCTGCTTGCGACCACCTTCAGCGACGACGTGTCGTATCGGTCGAGCACGGCGGCCGGCAACTCGAGAATGCGCTGCAACATCACCGGCACCAGGACCATGGCGGTGCAGCGGTGCTGCTCGATCTTCCTCAGGCACTCCTCTGCGTCGAAGCGCTCCATCAGCACCACCGTGGCGAGCAGAGGAGTACTCACCTGCAGGGCGGCGAGACCCCATGCGTGGAACAGCGGCGCGGCCAGCAACATCACCTCGTCGCGACGCAGCGGCATCCGCGACAACATCGCAGCGATGGCGCCAAAACCGGGTGGGGTCGGGCGCCGTGCGCCCTTGGGTGTGCCGGTGGTGCCGGAGGTGAGGACGATGAGTCTGCCGGGTTGCTTCGGTGGCGCCACCGGTTTCGCACCGGCGCCGGCGGTGATGAGCTCCTCGATCGAGTGTCGCTGCGGCACAACAGAGTCAGGGCGTGTCGAGATTCGTGAGATCTCCGGGGGGAGGTAGCGCACCTGTGGCTCGAAGTCGTCGTCGACGAAAATCGCGTCGACCGCGTGGTCACGGACGATGTCTTCGATCGTGCGCGCCGCCAGGCCGGTGTTGAGCAACACCAGATCGGCGCCCAACTTGCTTGCCGCGACCATGCACTCGACCATCGCCGAGTGATTGCGCGCGAGCACCGCGAACTTGCTGTCCTTGGTGAAGCCCTCACCGACGAGGCCCGACACCAGGCATGTGGTCCGCCGGGCCATGTCCTCGTAGGTCGACCTCCCGTACCCGTCGATCGACGCCGTGTTCTGCGGTGACCGCGCCGCAGCCGCCCCGAGGCCGCCGGCGAGGGTGAATCCCCAACGGGCGAGTGAGTTGAGCTGTCGTACGCCACGATCGGGCCGTGACGCGCGGACCACCCCGCTCACGAGCATCGTCTTGACGATGCTCAGGTGCAGCGAACGGCCGTCACCCATGTTGGCCAGCAACGAAGACGGCTTGCGATCGAGGAAGTCCGAGATGCGCGCCAGACCTTCCCGGACCCAGTTCTGGACCGCGCTGTCACTGGCTTTCGCGATGTCGGGGTGCAGCAGACCGACCGCGAAGATCCGCACCGCGATCCGGGTGCTGTCGCCCTCAGGGTTCAGCCGGATCGAGACGAAGCTGCGACTGGCCTGTGTCGACTCCAGTCGGACCTCCAGGCCGGACCGTCGGACGGTCTGACGCATCCCGTGCACGACGACGGCGCCGCGGGGAGTGGACAGCCGCACCTCGAACTCGCGGGCAGCGCCGGGAAGCTGCTCGCACGAACCGACGCCGTGGAAGAACCGCGGGTACCAGTCGGGTTCCTGCAGGATTCGCCAGATATCCGGGCATGAGTGACCCAGCGTCGTGTCGAAGGCGATCACGTCACGTGCCACGCTGGTCCTGCCAGGTTGTTCATGGGCCGGCTGAGAGACACATTGTGGTTCATCCGTAGTGCATGCGGACCTGTTTCGTCGACCAGTGCTAACGCCGTCGCCACGGCTGCCGATACACAGGCATGACCCCGCTCCGCACTGCCGGCGTGCTCGCCGTCGCGCTCGCTGCACCCTGGTGGTCGGTGGCTGCCGCGCATGCCGAGCCCTTCGCCCAACTCGATCGGGTCCCCGTGGTGGCGTCTCCGACCTGTGCCGGCAGCGTCAGCGCCGAGGCTCAGGTGGCGTCGGTGCAGGTCGACGATCGGGTAGAAGACGGTGTCCGGGTCGCGATCCACTACGACGCCGGCGTCTACGACGGACGTTGTGCGCTCACCGTCACCGCCCGTTGGGAGAATCTCGACACGGGGGCCGCCGGAAGCGGTCCGATCACCGCGGTGTCGACGATCGACGGACACTACGGTTTCATCGGCTATGCCAACACCACGTTCGGAACGGGCAGCGGCACGGTGGTGATCACGCTCAGCTCGCACCCGGGTGCCGAGATGCGCATCACGGCCTGAGGCACCGAAACCCGTGACATAGTCTCCTCAGGGGCAGTCGTCCCTGACCGGCCGGGGCGGCGATCGCTGCCCGGCCCGCTGCGCGTGATGCGTTGCGATCTTCCTGGTTCCGCCTCTGAGCCGCCGACACACATCACCGCGACCTGTGGCGCAATTCAACTGCAAGGGATCGGAGCGAAAGAATCATACCCATCGACAGAATCACCAGCGGTGCCGAGCGAACGCTGATCGAGAACATGCTCGACCGCAACCGCCTTGCGCTCATCGCGACCGCGCAGGGTCTGTCCGACGCGGACGCCCGCCGGCGACTCGTGGCGTCGCTGACGACGCCGATCTCCCTGATCAAGCACGCCGCCGCCGCGGAACGGATCTGGTTCCAGCGATTCTGGGCGGAGCTGGACGCTTCCGAATGCGACGGATACTCGAACCGGGACGAGGGCACCTTCGCGGTGGTCGACGGCGAGTCGCTGGCCGACGTCATCGCCGAGTTCGAGCGCGCCAGTGCGCGATCACGTCAGATCGCCGCCCGCTTCGACCTCGACGACGTCAAGGACAGTCCCCGTGAGGGAACCGTCAGCATGCGATGGACGCTGCTCTCGATGATCGAAGAGTTCGCGCGGCATGCCGGTCACGGCGACATCCTCCGCGAGCAGATCGATCAGCCCGTGCTGCGGCAGCCCAACGCCTAGGAGTTCGCGCAGCCCCACTCCGGGACACCGTGCATGACGACGCTCTGTTCCACAGGGAGCCGGTGCATGCGGATCCTGTTCACGGCGGCGTCGGGGTCGGCAGTGCCGAAGGAGATACCGAAGAGCAGCTTGTAGTCGTCGGAGACGTCCAGCGCCTGGCGGACGACGTCGGCGTACATGCCGAGGATGGTCTGGGGAATGCCGTGAAATCCGCGTGCGGTCAACGACAGCAGGAAGTTCTGCGCATACATGCCGATGTCGCCTGCGGTACGGACACCGTCGCCGAGCATCGGCATGAACAGGAAGGCGACGTGAGGGGCGTCGTAGAAGCGGAGGTTCTCGCGCACCACCTCTCGTCTGCCCTCCACGTCGGTGCGGCCTACTCCCCGCGCCTGGTAGACGATCGCGGCGTGGTCGTGTGAGCGTTCCAGGTACACGCCCGTGCCGTAGTCGGCGGTGAAGTCGGGTGAGAAGCGCTCCTCCTCGAATGCCCGCACCAGTTCGGCGCTGAGCGCATCGCGTTTCGCGCCGGACACGACGTGCACGACCCACGGCTGGGTGTTGCTGTTGGACGGGGCTCGCTGCGCGTCTTCCAGTACTTCCCGGATGTCCGGCGGCGACATGGGCGTGGGAAGGAATTGCCGGGCGGAGCTGCGCGACCGCAGCAGGTCGATGAGCGGCGCGGCAGGAACGGCGGCGTCAGTGGTCATGTCAGTGGTCTCTCGAATCGTGGTGAAGCAGGGCTCATCGCCGGATGAGCCCGTGCGGGGATTGCTAGGTGTTGTCGCCGGTCTCGCGAAATCCGTGCTCGATGAGTCCGCGCAACCGGTCCAGTGACTCTTCGTCGACGGTGCCGGCGCCCATGGTCCAAGCCACGGAGACGGCCGCCAGGAACAGGTCGACGCCCTTGACGGACGTGCGGACCTGCCCTGCACGTTGCGCGGTCATCAGGTATTCGTCTGTCGTCGCGATGATCTCGTGACATGGGATGGTCAGCGGGTTCCCGGGCTCCTGTGCCCGGGCGGCAGCCATCAACGGTTCGGGTAACCCGCTGAATGCGCTGAAGTACGCCTCCATCGCCCGAAGCCAGTGCCGCAGGGCGGTGAGCGGGTCGTCGACCTCGGCGATGTCCGCGCGGCGCGCCTCGAGCTCCTGTCGGCGAGTCTGGAGTACCTCCGCCAGGAGCGCTTCCCTGCTGGGGAAGTGCCGGTACAGCGTGCCCGGTCCGACGCCGGCCTCCTTCGCCACCGCCTCGAGTGACGTGCCCACCCCGTAGGTCAGGAAGTGCCGCTGAGCGGCGTCGAGCAGTGCGGCGCGGTTGCGTTGCACGTCGGCGCGAGTCCGACGTCCCTGTTGTTGCGTGTCACTGCTCACGATCTTCTGCCTCCCGGAGGACCGGAAGCGGATGGTGCCTCCGTATACCCACGGTAAAACGGAGGCGGCATCCGGTCAAGTCGATGTCATGCGCATCACGACGACTCGGGTGTGTGCGGTCGCGCAGTGCGGTAGACGTCGCGCACCGTGAGGTATCGCATGCCCGGGACCGGCGGCCGGTCCTCGCCCATGTCGGCGGTCCGTTCGAGGAGTTCGGCCACCATCGGGCCGGCGTCGGGATAGGCGTCGCGCCAATTGCGCAGAGCCGCCGCGGTTCCCGCCGGTATCTCGGCACCGTGCAGGACCAGTGCCCGTGTCGCGATCTCGATGGCGGTGGCGAGATCGCCCGCTCCAAGGGCGACGTAACAGTCGAGGCGCTGGCGCGCCGTCAGACACTGCTCGGCGGCACCGGCGAGCGCCCACGCCAGGTCGACGTGATTCATTCGGCTCAGAAGCGGCCGCAGTTGGGCGTGGTGGCGCGGTCGGCGAATCTGTCGGCCACCCATTCCAGCGCACGGTGCGCGTCGACGACGATGGGGAACGCGTGGTTGACGATCAGCTTGTTGAACAGCGGTGGTTGCTCGTTGGTGAAGAACTCGGCGTCGGCGCCCAGCGCGCACCAGTCCCGGCCCAGTTGGGCAGCCGGGCCATAGGGCACCAGGGGGTCGTAGCGGTTGCTCACGATCAGTACCGGCGCGGCCGGCTTGTGGCGGCCGATGCGCTGCTGCTCGAACAGGCCCTTGAACGGTTCCCTGGTGGGCGCGACCGCCGTGTCGACGGTGAAGTAGCGCTGATTGTGGCGGAACATGAAGTTGGCCATCGTCTCCCCGAGGCACTGATTCTGGGTCTTGGCGATCAGGTCCTCGCCGTCAGGCGTCAGGGCGTGGTGGATGGCATCGGCGTAATCCGGGTAGGACGCGATCGCGGAATTGATGACGTACCCGAGTATTCCGGCGACGGCGCTGCCATCGAGGAACGGCAGCATCACCGACAGGTCGGCCGGTGGTGCGCCGGCGTAGGTGCCGACGATGGGAAGTTCGGGCGCGTAGACGGCGGCGAGTTCGGCCGCCGATGCGGTGGCCGCCCCGCCCTGTGAGTACCCGTAGAGCGCAATCGGTCCCGCCGCATCGAGACCGGAGTCGGGAAGGTTGCGGGCGGCACGCGCGGCGTCGAGGACGGCGTGCCCGGATGCGAGGCGATTGACGTACGTGTGTACGCCGGGGGTGCCGAGCCCTTCGTAGTCGGTGACCACCACCGCCCATCCGCGTTTGATGATGCGCTGGACGAGCAGCAGTTCGTATTCGAGGAAGGTGTCGAGAACCCGGTTCTGATAGAGGTATTCGTTGATCAGGCGAGAGGGTGCGCACTGGTCGCCCTGCCCGTGGGTGCCCACCGCGAAGGACACCAGGGGCCTGGGTCCCGGACCGCTCCACGGCAGCGTGGGGCGGATGTAGGTGCCGGTCACCGGTATGGCCGCGCCGCGAGCGTTGGTGCTGCGGTACATGATTCGGGTGGCCGTCGCCGGCAGGGCGGCGGGGAAGTCGACCGCGGCCGGGATGCGCGAGGGCTCGGTGCGCAGGATCTCCCCGGGTGGGCCCGGCGGCAGCGGATCCGGTGGCAGATAGAAGTCGCCGAGGTAGCCGTTGTCGGCGCGCGCCGACGGCGCGGCCGTGAGAAGGCCGCACACGGCGACCATGACGATGAAAAGGATCCCCCCGGATCGGTGCATTACTGGACGGTAACAACGCAGCAGCCCGCAGGGAAGACTTTTTCTCTATATTTCTAGAGAAAGCATCACAGGCGTTCCAGCCCGCTGCCTTCGGCCCTCGGTATCCTGGGGACCCATCAGTGCACGTCGGAAATACAACGCTCCCGAGCGGCGGCGGGAGTTGGCCGACGCTGCGATCGACCTCCTGGGGCGCGGCGGAGCGCGGGAGATCAGCCACGGCAAGGTGGACCGGCACGCGAACGTCCCGCCCGGCACCACCTCGTTCTACTTCCGCACCCGCAAGGCGCTGCTGCACGCGATCGCCGAGCGGGTCACCGAACTGGACATCATCGACCTCTCCCGCATGACGGAGCTGGCCGGCGACGCCGCGGCCGGCTATACCGGCACCATCGGACTGGCCAGGCTCGTGGTGGCCTCCAACGCGGAACCGTTCCTCACCCGCAGCCGTGCCCGGTACGAACTCGCGCTCCAGGCCAGCCGGGAGCCTGAACTCGCGGCGTACCTCTCACACTTCGCCTCGCAGATCACCGAGCTGACACGCCAAGTCATCCGGGAATGGCACGGCGCCGACGCGGAACCGGACGACGCCGCGCTCGACGAAGAGGTGTTGATGGTCTTGACCTGTATCAACGGCGTGATGATGAGCTTCGTTCACGGCGCTCCCGCCGTCACCGACGCCGAGCAACTCGACCGGTGGCTGCAGACGATCCTCAGCGGTGTGGGCCGCCTGAACAGATGACAGCGTTTGCAGGAATCTGACCGATCGGTCTAATATCTGACCATGCGGTCTAACACCGAGCCAACGTTCACCGAGCGTGCGCGGCGGGATCAGATCGTCGCCGCGGCGCTCGAGATCATCGCGGCGGGCGGCTACGGGCAGGCGTCCGTGGCCAAGATCGCCGACCACATCGGTATCGCAAAAAGTGCTGTGCTGTACCACTTCACAACGAAGTCCGACATCATCGAGGCAGCGGTGGCGACCGTGATGACGCAGGCCGCGTCCGCGATCGTCTCCGCGGTGCGCACCGAACACACCGCGACGGGCAAGCTCGCCGCGTACATCCGGGCGAATGCCGCCTTCATCGCCGCGAACCGCATCCCGGCGGTCGCGATGCTCGACATCGTCACCAGTTACCGGTCGAGTGACGGCCTGCGGTTCGACCAGGCTGCCGCGAAGCCGGCCGGCGACGATCCGCCCACCGGCGATCTGGCACTGCTCGATCCGGCGGCGATCTTCGCCGACGGAGTGGGCAGCGGTGAGTTCCGGCCGCTGTCAGTCACGTTCATGAAGAACGCGTTGCGCGCAGCGCTGGACGGAGCGGTGTGGGAGGCCGCGCGCGACCCGGACTACGACGTCATCGCCTACGGCGAGGAGCTCGTGACGATGTTCGAACTGGCAACGAGGGCGCAGAGATGACGCGAATCGTGATCGAGGCGTTCGGCACACGTGGTGACGTTGCGCCGCTCACCGGGCTCGGCGCCCGGTTGCGCGACGACCTCGGGGTCGACGTGGCGATCGCCGCGCAGCGACCCTATGAGGACATGATCGCCGGCGCGGGTCTGGAGTTCCGATGGCTGCCCAGGGACACCGAACACGCCACCCGGACATCCGGTTACGGGCAGGCGCTCGTCGACGGCGCACGCATGCGCCCGTCGAAGGAGACGCTGGCCGCGATGCGCGACGATCTCTCCGGCGTGGGGGAGGCGATGGCCGATGCCGGGGGCGACGCCGACCTGCTGCTCCTCGGCGGACCTGTCGGGTCCCTGCTCGGCTATCACGTCGCTGAGGCGCTGGACATTCCGAGCCTTGGCGTCTTCCTCCAGCCCGCCAGTGCGACAGCAGAATTCGCCCCTCCACCGTTGACAGCCCGATCCTTCGGGCGAGTGGGCAACCGGTTGGCGTGGCACATGGCCGGCATCGGCGAGAAGGTCTACACACCGCTGATCGACGACCTGCGGCGGACCCTCGGTGTACCGCGACGGCCGCGGCGTGCGTACCAGGCGCAACGCGCGGCACGATGGCCGATCCTCTACGGATTCAGCGCACACGTGGTGCCGCGGCCGCGGGACTGGCGACCGGGTCTGGACGTCACCGGCTATTGGTGGCCCGCGGACAGCCCGGGCTGGCGGCCGCCGGCCCAGCTGGTCGACTTCCTCGAGGCCGGGCCGCCTCCGGTTTACGTGGGGTTCGGCAGTACCGCGACCGCTCGCGGTGACGCACTGTCCCGGACGATCTCCCAGGCGCTGCGCAGCGCGGGGGTGCGCGGCGTGGTGCAGTCCGGGTGGGCGCGGCTGCACTGCGCCGGCGAGGACGTCCTCACCATCGAGGACGTCCCGCACGCCTGGCTGTTTCCTCGGATGGCCGCGGTCGTCCATCACGGTGGCGCGGGCACCACTGCTGCCGCCCTGCGGGCCGGAGTGCCGTCGGTACCGGTGGCCGGGATCGTCGACCAGCCGTTCTGGTCGCAACGGCTGCACCACCTCGGTGCCGCCACGCGGCCATTGCATCGAAATGCGCTCACCGCTGAGGATCTCGCCGCAGCGATCACCGCGGCGACGAGGTCGGCGACGTACCGCCAGAAGGCACAGCACGTTTCGCGGCTACTCGCCGATGAGGACGGCGCCGACGACGCCGTCGGGATCATCGCGGCACAGCTGGACGCTCGACCAACGCAGGAGGTGTGGGATGGCCACTGACGAACTCATGGGCAACGCACTGCTGGCCGGGGCGATCGTCCTTGCCGGGGGAGCGATCGGCGCCGGTGTCGGCGACGGCATGGCCGGTGCACAACTCATCGCCGGAGTCGCACGCCAACCCGAGGCACTGTCCCGGCTCTACACGCCGTTCTTCATCACCATCAGCCTCGTGGAGGCGACCTTCTTCATCAACGTCGCCTTCATGGCGCTGTTCGTCTTCGCCACGCCCGGCGGCTAGGTCGCGCAGAGTTCAGCGGGATACGGTGGCCGGGTGAGAAGCGTCTTGCTGGTGGCGGTCGGAATCCTGGTGACCCTGGCGGGTGTGTTGTTCACCCTGCAGGGGATCGGGTTGGTGGGCGGCAGCCCGATGAGCAACACGACGACGTGGTCGGTCGCCGGGCCGCTGATCGCAGCCGTGGGCATCGGCGTGACCTACGTGGGCTGGCGCCTCAGAAGACCGTGATGCCGTCGGCGCTCAGGCCGCGATCTGCAGGGGAATCCAGTACTGCCAGCCCCGCGGCACATCCGCCGAGGACGCGTCCCGCGGCTCGAAACGGTCGGTCAGCCGCGCGCCGGCAGGCAGCTCGCCGGAGTCGATCACCACGGCCGACGCCTCACCCTTCTCGGTCGGGATCCGGATCGTGCTGCCGACATCCCCGTAGATGCCGTGGCAGTCGTCGCCGAGGCAACGACCTGTCGTCGGGTCGACAGTGCCCTCGAACATGTCGTTGATCCACCCGGCCATCAGCCACTGCACGGCCGGCGGATTCTGCGGTTGCGGGATGCCGGCGACGAGATAGGCCGCCGCCTGTATCAGCGGGTTCCCGCCGAGCATCCCGTCCATGTGGACACCGCCGTCGATGACCACGCCGTTGAACTTCCCGGGCCGTGCCTCGGTGAGTTCGTCGTTCACCGAACTGAACGCGTTCAAGAGGTTGGTCGGCGCACCGATCTCGTACATCGGCACGTAGTCGGCGGGATCACCGCTGGACTCAAGGGTTTTCAGGCGGTCCATCGCCCGCGGCATGATCGGGTGGAACGGCACCGCGTCGAGCATCACCACGCCGGCCAGGTGATTGGCCTCGTCCTCGGCGTTCGCCGGGTCGTCGCGGCGGGTCACCAGACCCTCGGCGTAGTGACCGGCGACACCGGGCACGAAGCCGCCGCCGAGAGAATGACCGACGAGGACGAAGTCCTTGGGCACGGTCATGATCGGAGCGTCGGCCTTGAGCGTGGCCGTCGTCAGGCTCGCGTTCAGCGCTGCACGGTCGTCGTCGAGGAACAGCTGGGCGACGGCCTTGTGCATGTTGTCGCCGCCCAGCCACATGCCGTCGTCGGCGAAGGGGTTGGACGTCACTGTGGTCACGACGACGACGCTGTTGGTGCGCTGCGCCAGATAGGAAGCGGTGTGGCTGTACATCGGTCCGCTCGCGAGGATGCCGTGCTGGAGGTAGATGATCCGTTGCGGAGGTTTCGCCGGATCGGCCTCGGCGGGGAAGTACCAGTCGGCCGCGATCTCGTTTCCTGGCGAGACGACCAGGGTGGAGCTGCTGACCTTGACCGAGTCCCGCAACTCCTGCGGCACCTGGGGCGGGCCGTCGACGGCCTGCACCACGGCGCCGAGCAGGTTGAAGATGGCCGATCCGACGGCCCTGACCAGCGGCGGGTAATCGGGTTGGTCCGGCCCGAGGATGTCGCCGATGACCGGGATCTTGCGCGACGCGGCGGCCGGTGCGGTGTCTTCGGCGGCGATGGACGCGGGAGCCTGCAGCGTTGTCACGGCGTCGGTGCCCGGGCCGGTGTCGACGGTCTTGGCCGGTTGCTCGCGGTCCGGGATGCGCGGCGTCAGGCGCGCAGTGATCTCGCGGCGGATGTCGGAGAGTCCGGGGCGGGTGGCCGGCTCCTTCGTCGCGACGCTCGGTGCCGTCACAGACTCGATGCCGGGTTCGGTGCCGGCCCGCGCGTCGGGCTCGACGACGCCGCGGCGCTTCTTGTCGGTCCGGGCTGTTCGGGCGGTTACCTGATCGGCGGATACGGCTTCATCGGCACCCGGGTCGCGATCACCGCGAACTCTGTCGCGCACCGAAGCCTCGCCACGCCGAAGGTGGCCGACCCGGCGCGGCTCCTTTGCTGCGCCGGAATTTCGTTCACCGAGGGCGGGGCGTTTCCGGTGTTCGGCCGAGGCCGTCGTCTTCGATGGGGCGTCGCTGGTCGCCGATGTCGCGGTGTCCTTGGGATCCGATCCGCCTTCGTCGGCGCTCGCCACGCCCGCCCCGGCGAACATCGCCGCCGAGACGCCGGCTGTCAGCACGCCGGCCCCCACCCATGCCGAAACCTGCCTCATGAATCCCCCTCCGACCGAATGTGACCCGGGCGGGATGCTATGCGGGATGCGTGAAAAGCATTGCGGTTTCGCCAATTCAGTGCGATGCCCGGCAGGCCGTGGCCACGGCGGAGTGTCACCGATCCGTTCAGGGCCGCGGATCGAGGCGGAAGATCGGCATGGCGCCGACCAGAGCCTCGAACTCTTCGGGGGTGCCGTCGGTTATGAGGCCTCCCTTGCGGAGGAATCCGACCCAGCCCGGCACCAGCTCCGGCAGCTGCCGGAGCAGCGGTCGAGCCTCCTGCTCGGCGAGCTCGACAATCCGGACCTGCTCGGTTCGACGACCGCGCTGCAGCGTGGCCCGGCCCGCCGCACGTGCGTTGGCGATCCAGTCGGCTCCCGGGACGCCGGCGACGTACCGTTTCCCATCGACGGTCATCGGAGTCACCGGCGTCGAACGTGCCGCCCCCGATTTGCGCCCGGTCACCGTCAGCACCACCGGACCCTTGTCGCCGAAGTTCAATCCGAGTCGCGACAGGGCCACGATCGCCTTGTTGCCGGGCTTCATGTACCACGCCATCTTCATGTGTCTCTCCTGAGTGTTCGGTCGTGCGACGGCCCTACGGGAAGTTACACTCTGTAAGTTACAAAGTGTAGGTAGAGGGAGGAGCGCCGTCGATGACCGGCCGGCTGTCGAAGCGGGAGAGGCGGCGACAGCTGCTCGACACGGCACTGGCGATCGTGCGAGACCGCGGGACCGACGACCTGACGCTGCTGACCCTCGCGCAGGCAGCCGGGGTGAGCAGGCCCATCGTCTACCTGCACTTCGAGACCCGCCCCGGCCTCCTGCTCGCGCTCTACCGCGAGCTCGACGAACGACACCGAGCCGCGACGCAGCGGGCGCTGCAGGACGCCGGAGACAGTCCCGGTGAGATCGCACGGGTGATGAGCACCGCGTACTTCTCCTGCGCCACCGAGGCGCCGGAGTTCACCGTGATCTCCGCCGCGCTGAAGGGCGACCCGGAGATGGAGGCCTTGCAGCACGACATGCTCGACCGCTACGCGGACCTGATGGTCCGCGCACTGAATCCGCACTCGAGCCTTCCGCCGGCAGCCCTTCGCCTGCGCTGCGTGGGCATCCTGGGGGCAGCCGAGGCGATCGCCGCCGAGATGAACCGAGGGCGGACCTCGGTCGCCGCCGCGGTCGACGCGCTGACCGGCCTCATCGCCGCGGTCCTGCAGAGCCCGACGCAGACGTAGGAGGCCCGTCGGCCGGCAGTCCGGGGAGCCCCATCGTGCTGCCGCGCGAGGAACTGACGTCTTCGTGACGAAGCCGCTCACCAGGCTTTTCGGCCGAGAATTGCTGTGTAGCGTCGCTGACGGTGGGGTAACTCTTCTCCTCCGGCGGCGAAAGGAAGGTGACGCGTGGAGGTGCGAGCGCAGCTGTCGCGGCTGGACTCCGAGACACGGGCGGCACTGGCCCGCCGGATCCGGTCTCAGCTGTCCGATGACGGCGACACCGCCGCCGACCACGATCTCGTCATCGTCGGAGGCGGCGTCGCAGCGCTCACGCTGGCGCTGGAGATCCGCTCCGCGCGTCCCAGGACACGGATCCGGATCATCGAGCCGTCCGCGCATCCCGTCCCCGAGATCACCCACACCGTGGGCGAGTCGACCGTCGAGGTCTCCGCGCACTACCTGCGTGACCGGCTCGGTCTGGGCGACCACCTCAGCACCGCGCAGCTCCGCAAGATGGGGCTTCGGATGTTCTTCTCACACGACGGGAACACCGACATCGCGCGCCGGGTGGAGCTGGGCAGCTCCTCGTTCGTGCCGCAGGTGACCTACCAGATCGACCGCGGCAGGTTGGAGAACGAACTCGCCCGCCGCTGCCTGGCGGCCGGGGTCGACATCGCCCGCGGCCGGGTCCGCAACGTCGAGTTCGGCGCCGACGGCCGCCCGCACACGGTCACCTTCCAGGACGGCGACCAGACCGCCCGCACCACCGCCCGCTGGGTGGTCGACGCCTCGGGGCGGAACCGGACACTGCCGCGTCAGCTGGAACTGAAACGGGCCACCGAGCACCACTGCAACGCCGCCTGGTTCCGGGTCGCGGTCGAGCTCGACGTCGGCAAGTGGAGCGACGACCCGAGCTGGCAGTCGCGCCTGGTCGAGGGTGACCGGGCGATGTCCACGAACCACCTCATGGGCGAGGGCTACTGGGTCTGGCTCATCCGGCTCGCCTCCGGTGCCACCAGCGTCGGCATCGTCGCCGACCCCCGGTTCCACGCCTTCGACGACTTCAACACCCTCGCCAAGGCCAAGGCCTGGATCCGCGAACACGAACCGCAGTGCGCCGACGAACTGGCCAAGCACGACGACCTGATCAAGGACTTCAGGGTGATGAAGCACTACAGCCACGGCGCCACCAAGGTGTTCGACGGCCGGGAGCGCTGGGGCATCACCGGGGACGCGGCGATCTTCCTCGACCCGCTGTACTCGTCCGGACTGGATCTGGTCGCGATCGGCAACGGCCTCATCACCGACATGATCACCCGCGACCTCGACGGCGAGGACGTCGTCGCGAGGTCGGGGATCAGCGACTCCCTGTTCCGGTCACTCACCGACATGTGGCTCGCGGTGTACCAGGATCAGTACACGCTGATGGGCACGCCGACGGTGATGTCGGCGAAGATCATCTGGGATGTCGCCTTCTACTGGGGATTCGTCGGCCTGCTCTACCAGAACGGCCGGTTCGTCTCTGTCGCCGACGATCCCGCCGTGGTGCCTCACCTCGAAGGCCTGATCGCGCTCAGCAACCGGGTCCAACGGTTCTTCCGGGAATGGGCTGCCGTTGAGGGCGGCGGTTCGCCGGTGCAGTTCGTCGACCTGTACTCGCCGCTGAACTTCATGGTGGCACTGCACACGGCCATGATGGGCACCGCGCCGAACTTCGCCGAGCAGTTCGACGCCAACGGCCGGCTGCTCCGTCAGATGGCAGGCCAGCTCGTCGAGACCGTCCTCGCGGCCAAGTCCGGGGTGTTCACCGACGACGCCGCGGTCGCGCAGGTGCAGGCGTGGCAGCGCGACTCCCTGCTGCGGGAACTCCGCTCCGTCTACCGCCGCGAACAACAGGACAACCCGATCAGCACGGAGTGGATCCACACCGCCGTCCCCGAGCTCCGACCGAGTTGAGTCGCGGAAGTCTCGCGTCGGCGCGATCCACCGTGTTTCACGACGAGGCGTGGAGGGCACGCATGGAGATGCTCAGTCACCGAGGGACGCCGGCGCCGTTGGCGGTGGTCGGAATCGGGTGCCGCCTGCCCGGTGGCGCGGATTCCCCGAACGGCTACTGGAGCCTGCTGACCAGTGGCACCGACGCCACCGGTGATGTTCCCGAATCACGGTGGAACGCCGCACGTTTCCACGACCCGAATCCGGCGAAGGTCGGCAAGATGGTCACCCGGCGAGGGGGCTTCCTCGCCGACATCGACCAATTCGATCCTCAGTTCTTCGGGATCTCGCCGCGCGAGGCGCACTCGATCGACCCGCAGCAGCGGCTGATGCTGCAGACCGCGTGGGAGTCGCTCGAGGACGCGGGGATACCTCCCGACCGGCTGGCCGGAACCGACGTCGGGGTGTTCATCGGCGGCTTCACCCTCGACTACCAACTCCTGCAGAACCAGGGCCGCAGCAGTCGCTACCAGTTCAAGACCCATTCCGCCGCCGGGATGATGATGACGATGCTGGCGAACCGGATCTCGTTCGCCTTCGACTTCCGCGGCCCGAGCATGACGGTCGATACAGCGTGCTCGAGCTCGCTGGTGGCGGTGCACCTGGCGGCGCAGAGCATCTGGAACGGCGAGAGCGATATTGCCCTTGCCGGTGGCGTGAACATCATGATCGGCCCGAACACGGCGATCGCGGAGTCCAAGAGCGGATTCCTCAGCCCGGACGGCCGTTGCAAGGCGTTCGACGAGTCCGCCGACGGGTACGCGCGGGGAGAGGGCGGCGCGGTCGTCGTCATCAAGCCACTCGAGCAGGCGCTGCGCGACGGCGACGAGATCTACGCGCAGATCCTCGGGACGGCGGTGTCGCAGGACGGCCGCACCGACGGCATCACCGTGCCCCGCGCGGAGGCGCAGGCAGCCGCGATCGGGTCGGCGCTGCGGCGAGCGGGCGTCCACGCCGGCGAAGTCGGCTACGTGGAGGCACACGGCACCGGAACGCCCGTCGGTGACCCGGTGGAGATGCGGGCACTCGCCGCCGCGCTGACCTCGGGCCGGGCCCCGACCGACCCGCTGCTGATCGGGTCGGTCAAGACCAACATCGGCCACCTGGAGGCGGGTGCCGGGGTGGCCGGACTGATCAAGACGGCGTTGGTGCTCAAGCACGGCTACATCCCGGCCCATCTGCATCTGCAGAATCCGAGCAGCCAGGTCTCCCTCACGGAGCTCAGGCTCGACGTGCCACGAACGGGTCGCCCGTTCCCCAGCCGGGAACGACGCATCGCCGGGGTCAACTCGTTCGGTTTCGGCGGCACCAACGCCCACGTCGTGCTCGCCGAACCGCCCGCGCCCCTCGGTGCGCCTCCCTCGAAGCCCGTCGGTGACCTCCCGCTCACCCTGCTGCCGATCTCGGCGCGCAGCGAGGAGGCCCTGGTGGCGACGGCGCGCCAGTTGGCCGACCACCTGAGCGCTCACAGCGACATCACACTGCACGATCTCGGCTACACGCTGTCGCAACGACGCGCCCACCTCAACCATCGCCACACCCTGGTCGCGGCCGACGTCTCCGACGCTCGAGACCAGCTCCGGGCGCTCGCCGACGGCGGGCAGATCGCCTCGGGGCGAACAGCTTCGACGACGCCCAAGCTGGCGTTCGTCTGTACCGGGATGGGTCCGCAGTGGTGGCGGATGTGCCGCGACCTGCTCGACGTGCTGCCGGCCTTCGCCGACAGCATCGCCAGAACCGACCGCGAACTCGCCCGCTACGCCGGCTGGTCGCTGATCGAGGAGCTCCGCCGCGACGAAACCACCTCCCGCATGGGCGAAACCGAGTTCGCGCAACCCGCGAACTTCGCCGTCCAGGTCGCGCTCGCCGCGCAACTCGAGCAGCTCGGGATCACACCCGACGCGATCATCGGCCACAGTGCCGGTGAAGTGGCCGCCCACCACCTCTCGGGCCTGCTGAGCTTCGAGCAGGCCGTCGAGGTGATCTATCACCGCAGCAGACTCCAGCAGCGCACCAGCGGCCTCGGCCGGATGCTCGCCGTCGGTCTCGACGCCGAATCGTTGTTGACGGCACTCGATGACAGGACACGCGAGGAGTTCGGCCGCCGGGTGTCCGTGGCTGCGATCAACAGCCCGTCCGCGGTGACCATCGCCGGCGACGGCGACGTCCTCGACGACATCGCCCGCCGCCTCGACGAGAACGAGATCTTCAACCGGTTCCTCACCGGCAAGGTGCCGTATCACACCCATTACATGGAGGCGATCAGGGAGGACCTGTACGACGCCTTCGAGGGGATGTCCTCGGACCCGGCGACCGTCCCGCTGTACTCGACAGTCACCGGCGAACGCCTGGACAAGTACGACGCCGGCGCCGCCTACTGGTGGCAGAACACCCGCGCCACAGTGCTTTTCGAGCCCGCGATGCGTGCGATGATGGAAGACGGCTACACCCACTTCATCGAACTGGGCCCGCATCCCGTGCTCGCGGCGTCGATCTTCGAGATCGCCGGAAGCGAGAAAGCCGTGGTGCTGGCCACCCAGCGGCGCAACGACGACGACGTGCGCACGTTCATGGCCGGGGTCGGCGCGCTTCACGACCACGGTCACGACATCGACTGGGAGGCACTGCATCCGCGCACCGACGCACGGCTGCTGAAGCTGCCGTCCTACCCCTGGCAGTCCCGCCGGTTCTGGAACGAGACCCAGGAAGCGGCGGAGGCGCTGCACTACCACCCGGTCCACCCGCTGCTGGGGCAACCGGTGAGGGCCGTGCATCCGACCTGGGAAGTCGAGTTGAGTACGCGCCTCGTCCCGTTCCTCGCCGATCACCGGGTGCAGGGCAGCGTCGTCGTTCCCGCGGCGGTGTACATCGAGATGGCCACGGCGGCCGCGCGGGAGACCTACGGCACCGACCTCGGCGTCGACGACCTCGTGCTGCACCGGGCGCTCATCCTCGACGACACGTGCGACCCCATCCTGCGGACGACCCTCAACCAGGACACCGGCGGCCTGGAATTCGCCGCGTTCACCGCGACGGCCGACGGTGAACTCAAGTGGACGATCACCGCGACCGCGGAACTCAACACGCTCCCGAGGTCTCCGCGTTGCCGCGATCTCGGGACCGGCGGGCAGCCGGGCGGCACCATGAGCGGTGACGACTTCTACGCCCTGACCCGGGCGATCGGATTCGATTACGGCGATGCGTTCCGGTCGATCACGGGACTCACCGCCGGCGACGGCTGGGCGGTCGCCGACATCAGCATTCCGCCGGCTGTCGCCGGCGAAGTCGACGACTACCGGTTCCATCCCACGCTCGTCGACGCCGCCTTCCAAACACTCTTCGGCACACCGCTTCCCGGCCGCGACGCCGACGGCAGCACCTACCTGCCCAGCCGGATCCGGCACAGCGCCGTCTACGGCCCGGCCACGAGCGACATGACCGTGCACCTGCGCGTGGTGTCGGCGACCGCGGAGGAGATCGCGAGCGACATCACGATCTGCGACCACCGCGGCGAGTTGGTCGCCGTCTTCGACGGCTTCACGGTGGCATCGCTGAGCGCCTCGTCCCGCATGTCGCCCGAGCGCATCGACAAGGGCCTCTACGAACTGCAGTGGGAACCGCTGCCCGAGAGTCCCGAGCACCCCGACCCGGTCGAGCCCGCGTCCTGGCTGGTGTTCGTCGACGGCCTCGACGTCGGTGCCGGCATCGCCGACCGGCTGCGGCGCAACGGCCACCGCGTGCACACCGTCGCACACCGGAATGTCGAGACGCTCACCGAGATCGACGGCGGCTACGCGATCGACCCGCACAGCCCCGAGCAGCTGGCCCGGCTGTTCGACGTGCACCTCGAGCGCGAGGGCGGCCTCGGCGGCGTCGTCGACTGCTGGCCGGTGGACGTCGACGCCGACACCCCCGAGATGAGCCACCAGTTGGGGCTCCTCACGGTTCTGCGCCTGACGAAGGCCCTCGCCGCACACGACACCGTCACACCGCGGCTGTACCTGATCACCGCCAATGCTCAACCGGCGCTGGGAACCGAACCGCTGGCCGTCGACCAGGCCGCGGTCTGGGGGCTCGGCCGGGTCATCGGCCATCAGGAGTTCGTGGAACGCTGGGGCGGACTCGTCGACATCGACGCCGCCGACGACCTCGACGACACCGCGACACGGGTCTGCCGGCACATCCTCGACCCCGAATCCGAGGACCAGGTCGCGATCCGCGGCGAGGTCACGCTCGTCCCCCGACTGCGCGTCAGCACAACACTGACGAAACCGTTCCCCACCAAGCTCTCCCCGGACGCGACCTATGTCGTCACCGGCGGCACCGGAGCACTCGGCCGCACCGTCGCCACCTTCCTCGCCGAACGCGGCGCGCGACACATCGCACTGCTCAGCCGCAGCGGGCTCCCGCCGCGGGATCGCTGGCCCGACCTGACCCAGGGCGACCGGCACTTCGCCACCGTCGACGCCGTCACGGCGATCGAACGTCTCGGTGCGACGGTGAACATCGCCGGCGTCGACATCACCGACGCCGACGAGCTGACCGCCTGGCTGACCGACCTCGACCGCGAGGGCGGCCGACCGGTGCGCGGCGTCATCCACGCCGCGGGATCGGTGCACGACCAGCTCCTCGTCAACGTGAGCGAGGACGACTTCCTCAAGGTGCTGGCACCCAAGATCACCGGAACCCGGGCGCTGCACTCCGCTTTCGCCGAGCACGACCTCGACTTCTTCGTGATGTTCGGGTCCGCCGGATCGGTGGTCGCCTCGCCCGGTCAGGGCAACTACGCCGCCGCCAACGCCTTCCTCGACGCCTTCGCCCATCAGCGGCATGCCGACGGGCTGCCTGCGCTCACCATCGGGTGGGGCCCGTGGTCGGTGGGCATGGTCGAAGAGCTCAACCTCGAGAACGTCTACGCCATGCGGGGGATCGAACTGATCACGCCCTCGGCGGGCGCCCGGATCCTCGACCGCCTCATCAACCAGGCGACGCCGAACATCATCGCGATCAGCGCGGACTGGAGCCGGGCACGGCAACTCCTGGGCGGGCACCTGCCGAAGATGTTCGCCGACCTCGATGCCGCCATCGCCTCGTCCGGGCACACCGGATCGGACGGCTCGATACTCGACGTTCTCGCGAGCACGCCGGAGCCCGAGCGCCTCGGGGTGGTCGTCGGTCAGGTCGAGCGCCTCGTCGCCGCCGTGTTCGACTGCGCGGTCACCGATTTCGAGAACGACGACATGCTCGACGACATCGGCCTGGACTCGATGATGGCGATGGACTTCAGGGTCAGGATCAACACCACGTTCTCGATCGACCTCCCGGTGCTCGAGATCCTCAAGGGGGTGAGTGTCGATTCACTGGCCGATCGCGTGCTCGCCGAGCTGCGTTCGATCCACGGCGAGGCGCCCGCGGCGACCGCCGCGGGTGAAACACCCACGGCGATGACCGAAGTCCCGTCGGAGACGTCGACGGACGACGACGTCGACCGGCTGATCGACGAGCTGTCGGATGCCGAACTACGGGAACTGCTGGCCGAACTCGAGGGTGGCGCCGCCCCATGACGGCGGCGAACTCGACCGCGATACACGTCCGAGGGCTGTCCAAGGCCTACGGACGCACCAAGGCGGTGCGGGACCTGGATCTGGACGTCGGCTACGGCGAGGTCTTCGCCATCCTCGGCCCCAACGGCGCCGGGAAGTCCACGACCATCGAGATCATGGAAGGCAACCGAACCCGCGATTCGGGTGCCGTCCGCGTGCTCGGCGTGGACCCGGAAACCGCGGGCCGGAACTGGCGGGCCAGGATCGGCATCGTGCTGCAGGAGGTCAGCGACGCCGGGATGCTCACGGTGATCGAGACCGTCCGCATGTTCACGAGCTGTTACGGCACCGCGCGCGACCCCGAAGAGGTACTCGAACTCGTCGGCCTCGGCGCCGTCGCCGGTTCACGGGTGCGGGCGCTCTCCGGCGGGCAACGCCGCCGCCTCGACGTCGCCCTCGGCATCATCGGCAGGCCCGAGCTCCTGTTCCTGGACGAGCCGACGACCGGATTCGACCCGGAGGCGCGACGCCAATTCTGGCAACTCATCAAGCTTCTGGCGGCCGACGGCACCACCGTCCTGCTGACCACCCACTATCTCGAGGAGGCCGCCGCGCTCGCGGATCGTGTCGCGGTGATCGCGGGCGGCAGGGTGGTGGCCGTCGACTCGCCGGTGATGCTGACCGAGCACGTCAGCTCGGCGGCGACGGTCCGGTGGGTGGAGGGCGGCGAGCTCCGGGAAGAGACAACGGATTTCCCGACCGAACTGGTCCGGCGGCGCAGTGCCGACGGGGTGGAGCTGGCCCAGCTGACGATCACCCGGCCGACGCTCGAAGACGCCTACCTGCATCTGATCGGCCACGCGTGATGTCCCTCGAGCACATGACCGGAACCACACCGCCGCGCCACCGCGCGACGAACCCGGAGCCGGCGCTGCCCTCGGCGGTGCGCATCGGGTTCTCACGTGTGGTGCCCGAATTGAAGATGTTCTACCGCAGGCCCGAACAAGTGGTCTTGACGTTCTCGATGCCTGCGGTGATATGCCTGCTGCTGGGATCGATCTTCACGGCGAAACTGCCGGGCACGCAGACGAGTACGGGCGCCGTCATCGCGGCCAGCATGCTCGCCTACGGAATCCTCTCGACATCGTTCGTCAACCTGGGCGTCGGCATCGCCGCCGATCGTGAGACGGGGGCCTTGCGGCGACTGCGCGGCACACCGGCCACCGCGTCGTCGTACTTCATCGGGAAGATCATGCTCGTCGCCATCGTGAGTCTCGCCGAGGCCGTGATCCTGTTGGCGGTGGGAGTGCTGGTCTTCGGACTCCACCTTCCCGCCGACGTGTCCGGGTGGCTCACCCTGGCATGGGTGTTCGTCCTCGGCATCATCAGCTGCTCACTGCTGGGCATCTTCGTCAGCAACCTCGTCAACAACGCCCTCTCGGCTGCCGTGATGACAAATGGCCCTGCTGTCGGCCTGCAGTTCCTGTCAGGAACCTACGTACCGCTCATGGTGTTGCCGGCCTGGATGCTGATCGCCGGATCGATTTTTCCCGTCAAGTGGATGGCGCAGGGATTCCGGTCGGTGCTGCTGCCTTCTGACATGGTCGCCTTCGAGCCGGCAGGCAGCTGGGAACACGGGCGAATCTTCCTGGTGCTCGCGGCGTGGAGCATCGCCGGTCTACTCGCGTGCCTGTCCGTGTTCCGTTGGTCGGATCGGCGTTAGGAACCCCATTGCCCTCTCTGCTCTCGATCACCGCCCACTTCTTCCTGCAGGTCGCCGTCATCCTGCTGACCTACCGCCTGCTCTGGCCGCTGTTCCGCCGACTCGCCCAGGTGCAGGTGGTCGCGATCATGGTGGCCGGATTCCTGCTCGGCCCTTCGGTTCTGGGCTGGCTGTGGCCCGCTGCGCAGCAGTGGCTCTTCCCGACCAAGCTCACCATCGGGGCCGAGACGTTCACCCACCCGAACCTCACCGCCATCTATGTCGTCGGCCAACTCGGGCTCGTGCTCTACATGTTCCTGGTCGGGGCGTCGTTCAAGCTGGACATCCTCGGCGCACACGTGCGGCAGGCGGGTGTCACCGCGGCCGCGGGCATCGGCGTCCCGCTGGTCCTCGGCGGGCTCGTCGGATGGTGGATGGTCGGCCTCGGCGGATACTTCACCGACAAGGTGGTGCACTGGCAGGGCGGTCTGTTCGTCGCGGCCGCCGTCGCCATCACCGCGTTCCCGATGCTGGCGTGGATCATCTATGACTCCGGCCTGCTCAACACCAGGCTCGGGACGATGGCGCTGTCTTGCGCCGCGGTCGACGACGCGTGCGCCTGGGTGCTGCTGGCGACCGTCGTGGCGACGACCAAGGGAAGCCTGTTCGGCGCGTTCCTCGCCATCGGCGGCGGGCTGCTCTATCTGCTGTTCATGGCCTATCTGGGCCGCCCGCTGCTCGCGAAATTGGAGACGTGGACGCCGCCCCGCGGCGACGTCGAACGCACCGGCGGGCTGCCGATCGCCCAGTTGAGCATCATTCTCATCGTCGTCCTGATGGCCAGCTGGTTCACCGACGTGGTCGGGATCTATTCCGTGTTCGGCGCTTTCGTGGCAGGCGCCGTCATGCCGCGCGGTGCGCTGCTCGACACGATCCGGGAGCGCTTCGAGCCGCTGGTGGGATACCTGCTGTTGCCCGCGTTCTTCATCTATTCGGGGCTGAACACGCAGCTCACCCTGATCCTCGACCCGTCGACCCTGCTGATGGCGGGGCTCGTGCTGGTGGTGTCGTTCGCCGCCAAGTTCGGTGCGATCGGGCTGGCGGCGCGTTCGCAGGGGATGAGCTGGTACGAGGCCGGTTCGATGGGAGCCCTGGCCAACGCCCGCGGACTGATGGAACTCATCCTGCTCAACATCGGTCTCGAAGCCGGATTGATCTCGGGGAAGCTCTACACGATTCTCGCGCTGATGACGATCATCACCACGTTCCTCGCCACGCCGCTGCAGCGACTGTTCGAACGCCGGCTGCGCAAGACGGGGTCGAAGTTCGGTCCTGCGGGGGAGGAGCCGCACGACGACGTGCCTCGAGCGTCGTACGCATCCGACTCGTAGTCGCACGGTCTCAGGACGAGCCCGCCCAGGCGGCTCTAGCCAGGCGGCGGCAGTGTCGCAGTCGTCGTGGCCGGCGTCGTGACGGTGGTGGTGGTGCTCGGGATCACCGTCTCGGTGACCGGCGGCGGCACGATCACCGTCGGGTTGATCACCGTCGTCTCGGTGACGGTGCTCGGAGTCGTGGTGGTCGTCGTGGTCGTGGTGGTGGTCGTGGTCGAGGTCGTGTCCGATACCGCCTCGATCACGCCGCAGGCGAGGCGTCCGCCCGCATCGCCGGTGGCGAGTGTGTTCTGATCCGGGCCCGCGGTTCCGTCCGGTTGGCTGTAGCGATCCGGGATGTGCCCGAAGTTGTCCTCGTCCTCGTGGATCATCAACGCGGTGCCCGCTCCGTCCAGGAGATCTTGGGCGGTGAACGCGTCGGTGGTCGTGACGAGCTCGGCCGAGCCGTCCGAGCGCACCTCGAGCGAGGTCAGATCCCCGCTCGCGGGATGCCCCGTGTGGCCCGGAGCCTGGAAGTGGCCGCCCGCGGAGAGGAAGTCGCCCGGGTCTCCGCCGGTGGGGGCAACCGAATCGGCTTCGCATTTGCCGACGGAATGGATGTGCATCCCGTGGAAGCCGGCGCTCAGAATGCCGCTCTCGACGGTTTCGACGGTGATCCTGGCGAAGCCGTTCGCGAAGTCGAGGGTCGCGTTGGCGACCGGCGTTCCGTCGGCCGTCCTCAGCTGCGTGGTCAATCTCTCTGTCCCGGCGGGCGCCGGATCGGTCGCGTTCTCATCGGTCTGATCGGCTGAGCGGCATCCGCCGAGCACAGCGAGGGGCGCCGCCAGCAGGGCCGCCGCGACGGCGATTCGGTTTGCCATGGCGCACGGAATACCCCCGAATGTGACCGGCGACACATGCCACCCGACCGCATGGTGCGCGTCGGCGTCGGTTCGGCGGCGCGCCGAACCCGCGACCCGGTGATGCGACGATGGACCCATGACCGCAACGCTCGTCGCGAAGAACGTGGCGGGTGGATTCGCGCATCGCTCCCTCTTCGAGGGGCTCGATGTCACCGTCGCTCCCGGTGACGTCGTCGGAGTCGTCGGTGCCAACGGCGCCGGGAAGAGCACGCTCCTGAGGATCCTGGCCGGCGATCTCGAACCGCTCGACGGTGCGGTGAGCATCGCCCCCGCCGACGCGTTCGTCGGGTGGCTGCCGCAGGAGCACGAGCGGGTCCCGGGGGAGACGGTCGCCGGGTACATCGCGCGCCGTACCGGCTGCACCGACGCCACGCGGGCCATGGAGGAGGCGGCCGCGGCCCTGGCGGATCCGGACCCTGCGCACGGCGATCCGGCCGCTGTCTACTCTGCGGCGCTGGATCATTGGCTCGTCACCGGCGCCGCGGACCTCGACGAGCGGGTGCCTGCCGTGCTGGCCGACCTCGGGCTCGACTCCGACGCGGTGCGACCGGAGACGACACCGATGACCGCCCTGTCCGGCGGGCAGGCGGCGAGGGTGGGGCTCGCGGCCCTGATGCTGTCGCGTTTCGACATCGTCCTGCTCGACGAGCCGACCAACGATCTCGACCTTGACGGGCTGGCCCGCCTCGAGCAGTTCGTCCGTGATCTTCGCGGCGGTGTGGTGCTGGTGAGTCATGATCGGGAGTTCCTCGCCCGCACGGTGACTCGGGTCCTGGAGCTGGATCTGGCGCAGAACACCACCACCGTCTTCGGCGGTGGCTACGAGAGCTACCTCGAGGAGCGCGAGGTCGCCCGCAGGCACCGGCGCGAGCAGTACGACGAGTTCGCGGACAAGAAGGCCGATCTGGTGGCGCGCGCACGCATTCAGCGGGAGTGGTCGAGCCAAGGTGTGCGCAACGCGATGCGCAAGGCCCCCGACAACGACAAGAACCGGCGTCGCGCCGCCACCGAGTCCAGCGAGAAGCAGGCGCAGAAGGTCCGCCAGATGGAGAGCCGGATCGCACGCCTCGAGGAAATCGCCGAGCCCCGCAAGGAGTGGACACTCGAGTTCACCATCGGCGCTGCACCGCGGTCGAGTTCGGTTGTGGCGACACTCGACGAAGCCGTGGTGCGCCAGGGTGATTTCGTGCTCGGGCCGGTGTCGCTACAGGTCGATGCCGGTGAGCGGATCGGCATCACCGGCCCGAACGGCGCGGGGAAATCGACGTTGTTGCGACTGCTTCTCGGTCGGCGGCGTCCCGATCAGGGCCGTGCGAGTCTCGGCGCCAACGTCGCAGTCGGCGAGATCGACCAGGCGCGAGCAGATTTCACCGGATCCGGCCGACTCGTCGACCGCTTCGAGGAGCGAGTGCCGACATGGTCGACCGCCGACGTGCGGACGCTGCTCGCGAAGTTCGGGCTGCGCGCCGATCACGTGGAACGTCCGGTCGACGCACTCTCGCCCGGAGAGCGGACCCGCGCCGGCCTCGCGCTGCTGCAGGCATGCGGCACGAACGTGCTGGTGCTCGATGAGCCGACCAACCATCTCGACCTCGCGGCCATCGAGCAGCTGGAGCAGGCGCTCGACACCTTCGACGGTGCGCTGTTGCTGGTGACGCACGACCGCCGGATGCTGCAGAACGTCCGGCTGGACCGGTCGTGGCGGGTGGCCGGCGGCCGGGTCACGGAGGTGTGAAGCCTGCCGCGATCCGGGTAAGCCACGGGTCGACGGGAAGGAACCCCCATGAGCACGCCCGACCACGCGGAGAACACCGGAGACAACCTGCGTCACGCCGCGGAAGTCCAGCAGCAGGCGCTCGACGAGGACACGCAGACGCAGGACCCGCCCGAGCAACCCGTCGCCACCCCACCCGACTTCAACACCTGACCAATCGCTCGGACTCAGGCGGAGTAGGGGCCGACGAGGAGCTGACGGATCAATGGCTTGGTCCAGCGGATGATCTCCTGCTGGCTGAGATCGGCGACTGCCGGGTTGGCGAGCACGTATCGCGTGGTGGCCAGACCGATTACCAGCGCGCCCATCAGGCCGGCGCGCTGGGCGGGGTGATCGGGTGCGACAGCGGCGAACGCCGGCGCCACCTGGGTGGCGAACACCTTCCGCATGGTGTCCGCCGCCGTCTCGCTGGTCATCGCCGCGCGCAGCAGAGCGACGAACGTGGTGTCGCGTTCCCACACCGCGAAGAAACGGGACAGCAGGACGTCGGCGATCTCATCGTGATCCACGGCGCTCAGGTCGGGCAGGTCGATCGTGAACTCGGCCGCTTCGGCGAAGAGTTCCTGTTTGGTGCCGAAGTACCGGATGATGAGCGCCGGATCGATGCCGACGTCCGCGGCGACGGCACGCAGGGTGGTGCTCTGGTAACCGTCGGAGCCGAACCGGAGCCGAGCCGCAGCCAGGATGTCGGCGCGTGTCTGCGCAGCATTGCGCGATCGGCCGGTGCTCATCCGGCAACGATATGCGGTCGCGGCGAGCGATCCGCCGATCCCCGCGCCGGCTGTCAGCGGAAGCGGACGTCCATCGTCGCCAGGCCGAAGATCTTCCGGCCGCCCGACTTCGCACCGACGATGACGGTGCCGCTGCGGGTCGCCGGGTCCAGCGACTTGATCCGGCCGCTGAACTCGATGTCCGCACCTTCGGCGGATGACACGACCGCGGGCGCGGACAGCCGGATCGCATAGCGGGTGACCGCTCCCGGGTCGCCGGACCACGCCGAGGCGAAGCCCGCCCCGAGACCCATGGTGAGCATTCCGTGCGCGATCACGTCCGGTAGCCCGGCCAGCTTCGCGATGTCCTCGTCCCAGTGGATGGGGTTCGCGTCCCCGGCCACGCCCGCGTAGTTCACCAGGTCGCCCCGGGACAGCCGGGCGTGGTGCACCGGGAGTTCGTCGCCGACCTTCACGTCGTCGAAGGAGGGCGTCCCCGGCGTGCGGTCGGCGTCGCGGGTGGAGATCCGGACCTCGCCGTCGGGGCGCTCGGTCTTGCGGTACTCCTCCTCGCCGACCCCGAAGATGTTGACGTCGTGCATCATCGCGTTGTTCACCGCGGTCTTGATCTCCGGGTTGAGATCCTCGGCGGTGACACCAACGACGGTGGTGTGCAGCGTGTGCACCCGCTCGCCGGCCGCGTCGGTGAACGTGTTGGTCACGGTGATGAGGTCCCTACCGGCGATCCGGCGCACCGAGGTCAGTTCGACGTCGATGTGCAGCTCGTCTCCCGCCACGATGGGCCGGTGCTGCTCGAAGACCTCTTCGGTCTGCATGTAGGTGTCGTAACCGACGACGACCTGCTCGAACATGTGGCGATTGCACTTCATGCCCGGAGTCGAGGTGAAGGTCAGCGGCGCCACCAGGTCGGGATACCCGAGCTTCTCTGCGGCGGCGACGTCCCAGTGCGCGGGGTGATAGTCCTGCACCGCGCGGGCGTAGTCGCGTAACGTCTCGCGGCCCACCAGGTAGGTGCCGTCCATCTGGTAGTAGTGGCCGACCCGCGCCTCGAGCGGCGAAGGTTCTGCTGCTGCGGTCATGAATGTGCTCAACTCTTCCATCGGCTTGGTCGCTGAGGCCGACACAGCACACTAACGCGCCGGGTCCGGCGCCGTTCACACCGCGGCGCTGCGCCGGTGACGGCAGCGTGGCAGTCTGACGCTCCTCGAGAACGTCGTGCGATCAGAAGAGGTGTCATGGCCGGGACAGGAGCCCACTACTACCGGACCGCCGACGGAACGGGGCTGCCGCACGATCCGTTCAACGCGATCGTCGGACCGCGCCCGATCGGCTGGATCTCCACCCAGGACGCACACGGAGTGCGCAACCTCGCGCCGTACAGCTTCTTCAACGGGTTCAACTACCACCCCCCGATCGTCGGGTTCGCCTCGATCGGCTGGAAGGACAGCGTCTCCAACATCGACGCCACCGGCGAGTTCGTGTGGAACCTGGCGACGCGCGAACTGGCGGCCGCGATGAACGAGACCTCCGCCACGCTGCCGTCCGATCAGGACGAGTTCACCCGGAGTGGGCTGACACCGGTGTCGTCGACCCTCGTCGCGTCGCCGCGGGTGTGGGAGAGCCCGGTCAACTTCGAGTGCCGCCTGACACAGCTCGTCCAGCTCCAGGACACCGAGGGCGAAGCGGTCGAGACATGGCTGGTGCTCGGGCAGGTGGTCGCCGTGCACATCGACCAGCAGTGGTTGGTCGACGGGATCTACGACACACCCGGTCCGCGGCCGATCCTGCGGGCCGGCGGGCCCGCCGCCTACTCCGAGATCGGCCCCGACAGCGTCTTCACCATGACCCGGCCCGGCTAGCGGCGGTGCCGGCCGTCAGCGGTGTCCATTCGGGTAGTCGGGCAGGGCAAGCGGGTCCCCTCCGATGTTGCCGAGGCCCCTGCTGCTGACGGCGGCGACGGCCCGGCCGATGGGCCCCGCGGCGAGTCCGGCGCCGGCGTGGAGAACACGAATCCCGTTGCGTGTCCGTGGATTGGCGAGTCTGAGCACACCGGCGCGCACGGTGGGCGCGGTGGCGACGAACGGCTGCATGACGCGTTGGTATTCCGTCAACGCCCGTCGGACGTCGTCGCCACCGGCCAGTTCGCCCGCCAGTACGTAGGCGCCGATGAGTGCCAGGCTGGTCCCGGCGCCGCCGAACGTCGCATTGCAGAACGCGGCGTCCCCGAGCAGCGCGATCCTGCCCCTGCTCCACGACGGGCTGCGCACCTGGCCGACGGCGGAGAAGTACATCGGTGCACCGTCCTCCAGTGCGGCGATCACCCGCGGCGCGGCGCCGCCCACATCGGCGAACGTGCTGCGCAGGATGGTGATCTGACCGTCACGGTCGAGGTCGTCGAATCCCCGCACGTCGCAGATGAAGCTGAGGATTGCCCGGGTGGTCCCGAGATTGTCGGGCCGCAGGTGCACGCCGCGATGCTGCGTCGCGTGCTGCCAGTTCCACCACTGGTCATCGGACTCGAGCCGCGGGATGGTGGCGTAGGCGAAGTACATGCCGAGCTCGTCGACGTCGACGGACGAGACGAAGCGGCGCGAGCGCGAGTGCAGGCCCTCGGCGATCACCACGAGGTCGGCGTCGATGGCGGCACCGTCATCGATCATGGCGGTCACATGGCTGCCGTGGTCCGTGACGTCGGCGATCCGGGTGTCGAAGAGGTAGTCGGTGGTCTCCTCGGTGTGCTCGATCAGGATGCGCGACAGTTCACCTCGCAGGATCTCCAGCTCGGCGGTGGGACCGTCGCGTCCCCCCGGCGAGGCCACCGGGAACGACGCCGCCGCCGAACCGTCCGCCTTGACGAAGCGCGTTCCGATTTCGCCGGTGCCTGCGGCGCGGACGTCGTCGTCGATGCCCATCCGTGCGACCACCTCCCGGGCGGCGCCCCGGATGTCGACGTTCTGGCCCTCCTCGCGACGCCGCGGAAAGCGCTCGACGACCGTCGTTCGCCAGCCGCGGGCGGCGAGTTGATGGGCGAGCGCGGGTCCGGCGATGCCGGCGCCCGAGATGACAGCGTGGGGACTCATGAAGCGCAGCGTCCTGTCTGGGAAGGCGCCGGCGGCAGCTGGGCCATGGAGATGGGAGATCCCTGTGTGCCCGTTGCGGGCCGATTCGAATCAGCGCCACCCGCGGGCCGGTCGAGGACCGCCTCCGGACGGAGATGGATAACGATTCGAAATCCGTTGTGTTGCAGGAAGCATTCTGGCGGCCGTCGGCCCCGAGCCGAACACTAGAGTCACGACGTGCAACGGCGAACTGCTCTCAAGCTCCCGCTGTACCTCGCAGCAGCTGCGACGCTGACCAGAGTGCCTCTCGCTTCTGCTGAGGCTCCTCGATGGTCGGCCGATCGCGCCAACGCCTGGTACGCAGCCCAGGGCTGGCTACTCGGCGCCAACTACGTCACCTCGACCGCCGTGAACCAGATCGAGATGTTCCAGGCCGGCACCTACGATCCGACCCGCATCAACGCCGAGCTCCGGCTGGCGCAGCGCCTCGGATTCAACACCGTCCGGGTGTTCCTGCACGATCAGCTGTGGGCCACCGACCGGGAGGGGTTCAAGCGCCGGCTGACGCAGTTCGTCGGGATCGCGGCGAGTAACGGCATCAAGCCGCTCTTCGTGCTGTTCGACTCGTGCTGGGACCCGCTGCCCAAGCCGGGTAAGCAGCGGCCGCCGGTCACCGGCGTGCACAACTCCGGCTGGGTGCAGGGTCCCGGGGCGCATCGTCTGCGGGACCCCGCCTACACCCGCGTGCTGCAGAGCTACGTCACCGGCGTGGTCGGCATGTTCGCCAACGATCCCCGCGTGCTGGGCTGGGACGTGTGGAACGAGCCTGACAATCCGGCCCGCGACTACCGCAAGGTCGAACACGAGGACAAGCAGGAACTGGTGGCCGCGTTCCTCCCGCACGTGTTCCAGTGGACCCGCGCCGTCAACCCGGTGCAGCCGTTGACCAGCGGCGTCTGGCAGGGGCACTGGAAAGATCCCGGCAGCCGCAGCAAGATCTGCAGCATCCAGCTCGAGCACTCCGACGTCATCAGCTTCCACAGCTACGGAGACCCGGCCGAGTTCGAGGCCCGCATCGACGAACTCGCGCCGCTCGGACGGCCGATCCTGTGCACCGAATACCTGGCGCGGGGCCTGGGCAGCACCGTGGAGGGTGTGCTGCCGGTCGCGAAGCGGCGCAACGTCGCCGCCTACAACTGGGGTTTCATCGCCGGGCGGACGCAGACGTACCTGCCGTGGGATTCCTGGAAGAAGCCCTACGCCGAGCCACCGGAGCGGTGGTTCAGCGACCTGCTCTATCCCGACGGGCGGCCCCATGACGAGGAGGAGATCCGGGTGATCCGCCAGCTCTCCGGAGCGAAGCCCACCTGACGGTGCAGGCGATCCCTACGCGCTCACCTCGGCGAGTGCCGTACTCACGGCGGCCTGCACCCCGTCGCCCGCGGCGATCATCGGTTCGATCGAGCGCAGGGTGCGGCACAGCACGAACGCTCCTTCGAGGGCCGTCAGTGTCACGAGCGCGAACCGCCGGCTCTGTTCGCCGGTGATGTCGAGTTGGCCGAACCAGTCCGCGAGCCCGGCCAGCCAGCTCTCGAACACCTCGGCGGCCTCCAGGCGTAGCCGCTCGTTGGTGCTCGCCACCTCCAGGGCGATGGTCTCGATCGAGCAGGCCTCGCTGTAGTCCTGAGCCTGCAGGAGCCGTCCGGCGTTCATGAACAACTGCGGGATGCCGGTCGCCGGGTCGGTCTGCGCCAACTGCGCGCCGACGAATTCGCCGTACCGAACCCCCTCGCTGCGAATGACTTCGGCGCTGATCGATTCCTTGCCACCGGGGAAGTGGTGGTAGATCGAGCCGAACGGCGCACGCGCCGCGCCGGAGATCTGCTTGAGGCCGGTCGCCGACATGCCCTGGCGCCGGTACAGCTCCGCCGTCGCCTCCAGTATCCGGTCACGGGTGCCGAGATCGGCCATGACAACTCCTCCTTGCGCAAGCGTCCTGGCACAGCATATCGTCAGCCTGAGTAGAACGATCTATCTAGGAGGCCTGGATGCCCACAGTCGACGTACCGGCCGGACCCATCGCGTACGAGGACACCGGTGGACGGGGACCCGTCCTCGTCTTCGGCCACGGCCTGCTGATGGACGGCCGGCAGTGGCGCAAGGTACTGCCACTGCTTCCCGGTTACCGCTGCATCACGCCCACCCTTCCCATGGGCGCCCACACGACGCCGATGAACGACGACGCGGTGCTGACCGAGGACGGGATGGCCCGCATCCTCGCCGACTTCCTCGACGCCCTCGACCTCGACGACGTGACCCTGGTCCTCAATGACTGGGGCGGAGGACAATTCGTCATCTCGGAAGGCCGGGACAAGCGCGTGGGCAGGCTCGTGCTGGCCTCGTGCACGGCGTTCGACAACTACCCGCCCAAGCCGGCGCGCCCGGCCGCGATGCTGTGCCGGTTCCCCGGCGGCGGATGGGTCCTCAGCAGGATGTTCGGCACCAGCTTCTTCCGGCACAGCCGGCGTGCCTACGGCGCCCTGAGCAAGAAGGGACTGCCCGACGCGCTGTACGACGAGTGGTTCCGCCCCGTCGTGCAGAACGCCGCGATCCGGCGCGACCTGGTCAAGTTCGCGACGGGCGCTCCTTCGCGCCGGCGTCTGCTGGAGATGTCGGAGCAGATGCGGGCATTCACGCGGCCGGTGCTCGTGGTCTGGGCCCGCGAGGACCTGATGATGCCGCTCGAGCATGCGGACCGGCTTGTCGAGCTCTACCCCGACGCGACCAAGGTGATCGTCGACGACTCCTGGACACTCATTCCCGAGGACCAGCCCGAGGCGATGGCAGAAGCGTTGCGGGAGTTCGTTCCGATGACCGGGTCAGCGTGACGCCAGCGGTACGAATCGCCTGAGCTTGCCGCTGCCCGAGTGGCGGGTCAGCGTGTCGACCGCCTGTATCCGGACCGCCGGGTGCGCGACGCCGTGCCGCCGCATCGCCGCCACCAGCGCCGGGCCCAGGGACTGGACGTCGGCGCCGGTTATCACCAGCACGTCCGCACCGTTCTCGGTCTGCACCACCTGATACTCGGCAATGCGTGGATCGGTGCCGAGGACGTGGCGAAAAGCGCTGGCGGGCACCGACTGTGAGCCGTAGACGAAGTCGTCGTCGCGGCGGCCGCTGATGTCGGCGACCCGGGCGAACGCGCTGCCACAGGCACACGGGCCGGACATCATCGTGATCTGGTCGCCGAGGTCGTACCGGATGAAGGGGAACGTGCGGTTGGACAGACCGGTGGCCAGGGTGCGTGCCGCGGGCTCATCGGGCGCCACCGGCAGACCATTGCCGTCGACGCGTTCCAGGATCACCTCGTCCTCGCAGATGTGCAGTCCCTGCCCCTGCCCGCAACCCACCGCCTGCACGCCGATTTCGGTCGAGCCCCAGAGATTGTGCAGCGGCGCGTGCCACGCGTCGACGATCGCGTCACGATCCTCCGGCAGAAGCGGTTCCGAGTTGGTGCTGACCCGCGAGGGGGTGATCCGGAGGTCACCCGCCAGGGTGGCGCGAGCCAGCCGCCCGATGACGCTGGCGTAGCCCACGAGGTGGGTGGGGGCGTGTTTCTGCACCGCCGCGAGCACCTCGTCGAATGGTGCACCGGCTTCGATGACGACGGTGTCCATGCCCGCGACGGTGGGCACGTCGAACAGCGGTGTGCTGGCGTGCGGTGGCACTCCGGCGGTCAGCACCGCCAGCAGCGCCCTCGGCGTCGGCTCGCGTCGACGTTCGGCACGCGCCTGCATGCGCCAGGCAAGGCATGCGGTGGTCACGAAGAACGGCCAGTCCCAGACGTACACCCCGCGCACGCCGCTCGAGCCGCCGCTGCTGAACACCTGGTGATCGTGAGCGGTGTAGGAGAACCACGTCTGCTCGCCCAGAATGTGTTCCGCTGCTGCGTGATCGAGGTCAGGCGTCGTCACGATCGAATCCCACTCGGTCTGTGCCTCGGATTTTGTCAGCATCGGGATCGACGCCAGGTCTGCGGCCGTCACCGCCTCGAGGTCGATGCCGTGCAGCCGTTCGGAGTAGAACGCGGAACGTTCGCGGGCATATCTGAGCAGGGAGCGCAGCCTGCGGTCGCGGTGCCGCCGGATCTGCTCCGCCGGCCAGTCGAGACGGCCAACATGATCGTCGAGCGCCGCCTGCACGGCGTCGAGGTGGGCGGCGCGGATGCGCTGATAGGCCGACCGTCCCATGGCGGTTCCTTCCTTCGTGGCCGCAACGCTATGGAGCCCGGCGGATCCTGTCCTGCGAACAGCGAGCACCCTGCGATGCGCGCCGACCGGCCGTTCCGCGTTCAGTCCCGGCGACCGGCCTGTGCTGCCATGGCCAAGAGGGCGTCGACGAGTTCCTCGGCGGTGGTGTGCCACACGTCCGTGCTGAGCAGGCCGCTCCCGTCGAGACCGGCGGCGCCGTGTGCGCCGGTGAGGAAGATGGCCGCGTAACGGTGCGGATTCTCGTCGCCGACGACCGCGGCGACGATCGCGAGGAACTCGTCGCACATGCGTTGCGCGGCGCGGGCCGTCGCGGCGGGGTCGCCGGCCGGGGGGCGGAACATCAGTCGATACAGGTGCGGCCGTTCGCGACTGAGCGTGATCACGCCGACCAGCGCGGCGCGCAGCCTGTCGGCGGGTGAGAGGCCCCGGTCGTTCCGCAGCGCCTGCATGTGGGCGCCGATGTGCTCCCAGCCCTCGACGGCGACCGCGGTCAGCAGGCTCTCCTTGTCCGCGAAGTGCCGATAGGGCGCACCGCGGCTGAGGCCGGCGCGCGCGCCCACCTCCCGCAGCGTCACGGCGGCGGGGCCTCCCGCGTCGATCAGTGCGGCGGCATCGTCCAAGAGGGCCCGGCGCGTGGCGGCGGCTGATTCAGCGCGCTTCATGGTTCGCCCATCATATGTTGACACTGTCATCTGGACAGGTACGGTCTTGAGATGACAATGTCATCTGAACTTGGCGAGCTCGTCGTCGTCACCGGTGCGTCCACCGGCATCGGCGCGGCCACGGCACGCGAAATGGGACGGCGAGGATTCCACGTCCTCGCCGGAGTGCGGCGCGAGCGGGACGCCGGCGCGATCCGGGCGCCGGGCATCGAGCCGGTGATCGTCGACGTCACCGACCCGGACCACATCCAGGCTCTGGTGGCCCGGGTGCGTGACGACCCGCAGCGCCGGACGCTGCGGGCGCTGGTCAACAACGCCGCGATCCAGGCCAACGTGCCGATCGAGGCGTTCCCCGTCGAACAGTGGCGGCGCATGTTCGAGGTCAACCTGTTCGGTCAGGTCGCGGTGATCCAGGCGCTGCTGCCCGCCCTCCTCCGCAGCAAGGGACGCGTGGTCAACATCAGCTCCGTGGGTGGCAGGGTCGCGATGCCCACCTACGGTCCGTACGCCGGAACGAAGTTCGCGCTCGAAGCGGTCAGTGACTCCTTGAGGCGCGAACTCGCCCCGTCCGGCGTCCGGGTGGTGGTGGTCGAACCGGGCGCCGTGCGCACGGAGATGCTCGGCCGGGCGATCGCCACCGCGGCCGAGTTGGTGTCGGCGATGACGCCCGAGCAGCGCGGGCGCTACGGCGGGCTGGTGCACGCCGTCAACGCGCAGGCCTCCTCGTCGACCGAGTCGGGCCTGCCCGCCCACGCCGCGGCCGGCGTGATCGCGAAGGCGGTGACCGCGCGCAGGCCGCGCACCCGCTACACCGTCGGCCGTGACGCCGCGCTGATCACCCGCATGGTGCGGTTCCTGCCCGACCGCGCACTCGACCGTGTCCTCGTCGCTGCGCTGCGTCCCCACTTCCCGACGGGCCACTGACCTCGACTCACCGCTGCAGGAGCCGGGGTTCCTGCTCCGCGGGATGTACCGCGTAGACCGTCTGCATGCCGCGGATTCCCTTGAACTCCACCTCCTGCGGCGCGTCGAACTCGAAGCCCTCGGCTCCGCAGACCGACTCCTGCAGCGCTGCGGTCACCAGGATCTGTCCGCCGTCGGCGAGATCGGCGACGCGCGCCGCCACGGCGACGTCGAGGCCGAAGAGGTCCTCGCCGCGCCGCACCGACGTGCCGACATGCGCGCCCATCCGCACCCGGATGCCGTCCCATCGCCGGCCGTCCTGCGCCAGGGCCTTCTGGACGGCGATGCAGCACCGCAGCGCGTCGACCGGTTCGGCGAAGGCGATCATGAATCCGTCACCCTGGTTCTTGACGACGTAGCCGCCGTGCTCGGTGACGAGTCCTCCGATCAGCCTGTTGTGCCGTTCGAGCAGCTGCACCCACGCGCGGTCGCCCATCGACTCGTTGCGCCGGGTGGAGCCCTCGATGTCGGAGAACACCAGGACGACCGTCCCCGCGGCGGTGATCTTCGCGAGTTCGGGTCGCTCGACGCGCGCCCAGCCGGCGAGGTCCTCGATCGAGCTGCGCACCTGGCCTCCGAGGCCTCTGCGGAGGATCGCGTCGGCGGTCTGCACCGTGTTCGTCACCGCCCTGACCGCCAGGGGGCCGACGCCCACCGGTTTACTCCTGCGGCGCGGCGCCTCGTCCTCCCGCTGTCGGCTTCGGAGAGCCCGGCGCGTCGCTGACAGGCTTCGCCGCGACACGATCAGCACGATCCCGAGCGCGATCAGGCCGGCGGTCTCGAGCGCGATCACGATCAGCAGCGCAACGGTCACCCGGACCATTATCGACGGCCCGTCCAGGCCGTCCGCCTGCACCGCGCAAGGGAGATTGGCGCGAAGTGTTTCGAAGCACTAATTTCCCTGGGGTGATGTCCTCAGCTGTTGGCGCGCTCGCGCGGTGGTTCACCCCCTTCCTGGCAGTGGCGGCCGTCGCCGGGATGGCTCTGGTCGCCGACCCGGCACCGGCTGGGCCCGCGCCGGCGGTGCGCCTGGTCAGTGATGCGAACCCGCTGGCCGGGAAGGCCTTCTACGTCAACCCGGCGTCGAAGGCCAGACGCGCCGCGGACGGCGTCGATCCGCCGAACCCCCAGCTCAACGCCATCGCCGACACGCCGACGGCGTATTGGATGGATCATCTGTCGACGCCCTCGGTGGACGCCAAGTTGATCGCCTCCGCGCAGGCGGCGGGCACCGTGCCGCTCCTGGCGCTCTACGGCATCCCGAACCGCGACTGCGGAAGCTTCGCCGCGGGCGGGTTCGGCTCCGCCGATTCCTACCGGGCTTGGATCGACGGCGTCGCCGCCGCCGTGGGCTCCGGTCCGGCCGCGGTGATCCTCGAACCCGACGCGCTCGCCATGGCCGACTGCCTGTCGCCCGACCAGCAGCAGGAGCGCTACGACCTGATCCGCTACGCCGTCGACACGCTGACCCGCAACCCCGCCACGGCGGTGTACGTCGACGCCGGTCACCCGCGCTGGGTGGCGGCCGACGTCATGGCCGCCCGGCTGAATGACGTCGGGGTGGCCAAGGCGCGGGGCTTCAGCCTCAACACCGCGAACTTCTTCACCACCGAGGAGAACCTCGGATACGGCGGAGCGATCTCGGGGATGACGGGCGGCAAGCCCTTCGTCATCGACACCTCACGCAACGGCGCCGGGCCGGTGGAGGGTGACGATCTGTACTGGTGCAACCCCAGCGGCCGCGCGCTGGGCGTCGCGCCCACCACGGCGACCGGCAATCCGCAGGTCGATGCCTTCCTGTGGGTCAAACGGCCCGGTGAGTCCGACGGCTCGTGCCGCGGCGCACCGAGCGCGGGGACCTTCGTCAACCAGTTCGCCATCGATCTGGCCAGCAACGCGGGCCGGTAGCCCTCACGCGCACACTGCGGCCGCCGGCCGGGACCTCTGCTGCGCGGTGACGGTCAGCACCGCCACCAGTCCCGCCGCGGCCACGACGTAGAACCAGCCCAGCGGCGCCTGTGACCGCTCGGGCAGCCACGCCATCAACGCGGTCGCCAGCGCGATCGACCCGTAGCAGAACGTGCTGATCAAGCCGGTGATCAGCCCGATGTTGCGGGAGAACACGCCCATCGCCAGACCCTTGGTCAACGGATCGAGCACGCCGATGCTGAGCAGCGCGACCGCCGCGCCGCCGGTGATCGCCAGCGCTGACAACCCGACGCATTGCGCGGAGGCGAGCATGATCGCCCCGGCCAGCGCGAGCACCGCCGACGCGGCGATGGTCAGTCGCCGCGTCGTCGTCCGCCGGGCCAGCGCACTACACGTCGCCGCGCCGACGAAGTTCGCGGCGCCGACGCCTAGCGCGACGAAACCGTAGGCGGCCGAGGAGAATCCGAGACCGTCCTGGTACAGGAAGGGGCCGACGACTGCGAACACCGTCTGTGCCGCCGCGACGACACCGAACATCATTGCGAACGCGACGAAGCCGCGGTGCCGCAGCGCCTCGGCCAGCACGCCTGCCGCGGCGCGCAGGTCCACCGGCGACCGGCGTTCGCGCTGCAGCGTTTCCGGCAGCACCACCGTCACCAGGATCGCGACCGTCGCCGTCAGCGCCGCCAGCACCACGAAGACCAACCGCCATGACCCGAACTGCGAGATGAAGCCGCCGATGGCCGGCGCCACCACGGGAGCCGATCCCCACGCCGCGCCGAGCAGGCCCAGCACCGACACCAGTTTGGCGCCGCGGAAGCAGTCCGCGGCCACCGTGGCTGCCAGCAGCAGGCAGGTGCCCCCGCCGAAGCCCTGCAGGAGGCGCAGCCCGATCATCACCGGTAGATCGCCCGCCAGTGCGCACCCGATGCTCGTCACGGTCATCACACCGATCCCGGCCAGCAGCACGCGCTTGCGGCCGATCGCGTCGGCGAGCAGGCCTGCGGGCAGCACCACCAATGCCATGCCCAGCACGTAGGCGGTGACGGTGTTCTGCACCATCGTGTTCGACGCGGCGAAGTGCTCGGCGATCCTGGGCAGCGCCGGGGTGTAGATGTCGAAGGCGACCTGTTCCAGGGGACTGACCAGGAGCAGGACGCCGATGATCCGCCGCGCGGTGGACGCGTCGGGCGCCCACTTGGTGTGAGATGTCGGCTGCGGCATCGGGAGCTCCGTTTCTCGAACACACCGGTGATGGTGTTGGCTCGAAACTACGAAGCGCGAGCGACGGTGTCGTGGTTGTGCGCACTACCGCCGCAACCAGCGAATAACGCCTTGTGCGCATTGTGCTCGCAGGCGGTCAGGGGCCGCCCTTCCAGTGTTCGATGCGGTTGTGGTCCGGGGTGAAGCCGTGTTTGACCCCCCACAGCACCGCCTGGGTGCGGCTGGCCACGCCGAGCTTGCGGTAGATCGTGCGGATGTAGGACTTGATGGTGTTCGGGCTGAGGTAGGTCAGCGCCGCGACGTCGGCGTTGCTCTTGCCCTGGGTGATGAGCGCGAGGATCTCGGCCTCCCGGTCGCTGAGCCCCTCGCCGCGGCCCGGCCAGTCGAGCCCGGGAGCGCTCCGGACCCGCGGTGGGGGATCGCTGATGACCGTCTCGCCGGCGTGCACCGCCTCGATGGCGGCGACGAGCTCCCGTGCGGGCAGGGTCTTGGAGAGATAGCCGTGGGCACCGTGTTCCCGGGCGCTCTCGATGAGGGCGGGGTGGAAGTTCCAGGTGTAGACCACGACCCGACGTGCACGCGGATTCGCCACCAGGTGGCCGATCTCCTCGTGATCGGACTCGGGCTGGGCGAAGGAGTCGTAGAGCACGATGTCGACGGCGTCCTCCAGGCCCATGTTCGCGTCGATCTCGGCGACGACGACACGGTCACGGTAGCGGTCGAACATGTTGGCCACGCCCATCAGCACCACGTCGTAGTCGTCGACCAGGGCGACGGTGATCGGTGCCTTCGGCGGCGGTGCCATGAACCTCAGATTACCTACCTAGGGGTGTATCTGCACCACCCCTAGGGGTGTTCGACTGAGTGCAGTGTCAGGCAGCCGCCCGACCGCCCGATCCCAGCGCTCACCGCGCTGAAACAGAAAGGCTGACAGCCATGATCGGACTCATCATCACCGTCGTCGTCATCGGACTCATCGCGGGCGCCCTCGCGCGCCTGCTCGTGCCGGGAAGCAGAACCTGTCGATCCCGATGACCATCGTGCTCGGCGTCGTCGGCTCGTTCGTCGGCGGATTCCTCGGGTATCTGCTGTTCCACAAGGACGGTTCGGACGGATTCCTGCAGCCGGCCGGCCTCATCGGCTCCGTCATCGGCGCCGTCATCGTTCTGGTGATCTGGCTGCGCGTCGGCGGACGCAAGTCCGTCAGCCACCGCTAGGCACAGAGTCCGGCGAAGAGGCCGGCTCCGGTGCGACCGGGGTTCGGCCTCTGCCGCTTCGCATCTCGCATGCCCGGCACCTGCACGAGCACACCCATCAGCGTGTCGAAAGGGGAATCATGATCCGCCAGCACGCTGTACGCGCCGGATTCGGCCTCACCAGCGAGTGGATCGAACACATCGCGGTGATCACCGTTTCGGGAGACCTGGACTTGCTCACCGCGCCGGCGCTGAGCGAGGCGATCGACGTCGCGTTGCGCGAATCGCCCGACGCCCTGATCGTGGACCTGTCCGAAGTGCACTTCCTGGCGGTGGCGGGAATGAATCTGCTCCTGGTCACCCATCGCGGTATGCCACCGTCGACACCTTTCGCGGTGGTCGCCGACGGTCCCGCCACCCGCCGGCCGCTGACGCTCACCGGAGTGGACGCCGTCGTCCGCGTTCACCGAACTCTCGACGAGGTGCTCAGCGGTATCCGCGCTTGAGCAGATGTCGTGCACCGGCCGTCATGGCGTCGGGCGGTGCGATCGCGAAGTCGAACGCGTTGGCCAACCGGGCGGTGATGTCGAACGCCAGACACACCGCCAGCGCATCCTCGATCTGCTTCGCGGACACCCCGGCCGACAGGACCTTTCGGATATCGTCCGCGTCGACGGTGTGCTCGCGAGCGAGCTTGCCGAGCATGCGAAGCGTCGCCCGCAGCGGCTCCTCGATCGGCGCCGTGTCCAGATCGGCCAGGACGGCGCTGACCCTCGCCGGATCGCCGAACCAGATGCCCGACGTGGTGGAGTGCGCCGCGACGCAGAACGGGGATGCATTGGCCTGGGCGACGACCGCGGCCATCAGCTCACGATCCCCGATCGACCACGACGAGCTGCCCCGCATCGCCTCGTGCGTGAGATCCCCGGCTCCGTAGAAATCCTTTCGGTACAGCGCCAGCTTGACGGCGTCGACCACCGGATGACGCGACACCAGCCGGATCATCGCCAGTAGCGCCTTCGTGCCGAATGGGTGTCCGCGGTCGAGGATCTCGAGTCTCATCGCCCGCCCTTTCCTTCACCGGTCGCCTCGGCGAGCGCGGCAAGAGCACAGCTGTGGTGGCGGTCCGCCTGGCCGATCGCCGCGCACACCACGATCTCGAAGACCTGGTCCTCGCTCAGCCCGGCGGCACGGACAGCGGAGACGTCTTCGTCGGTCACCGCGTCGGAGTGCACGGCCACCTTGTCGACCAACGAGCGCATCGGTTCGTCCAGACCCGTGTTGTCGAACGCGGCCCGGCGGAGTTCGAGCGGCGCCGTCGCGTCGTTGCCGAGCACGCGGGCGATGAGCTCACGGTGCAGGCGGCTGATATCGGTCATGGTCTTCGATCTTCGCGCGAACGACCCCGCGATGGAACCGCTGTCCGCTGACCGGAAGGATCAGGCTGGTCGACAAGGCGCGTCGTCCGAAGCCGTTGCGGGACGTACGAGCGCCGCGGCGGAACCCAGCACGGCCATCACGATGAATGTGTTCGCGGCTCCCAGTGCCTCGATCAGCGCTCCCGCGGCGGGAGCGCCGAGCGCCTGGCCGAACGCGATCATGAAGAACGCCAGGCCGACGCCGAAGGACGTCGAATCGGGATAGACGCGGGTGCTCCAGACCAGGACGAGCCCGGTGAGGCCGATGTAGGCCGCCCCGAAGACCGCGACGGCGACCATGACGGCGGCGACGCTCGACGGGGCGAGCGCGAGGATGACCGTCGCCACCGACATCGCCAGCGTGGTCACCACCCAGGCGCGCCGGAGGCCGATGCGCTGAGCGGCATCGCCGCCGAGCGCTCCGACGATGCCTGCGGCGCCCAGGACCGTCCACGCGATCGACGCGACGGCGACGCTCGCCGAACCGGTCGTGCTGATCAGGTCGCGACCGAAACTCCACACCGCGATGCTGCCGAGGCCGGTGAGCAACGACGCCGCCACCAGACCCCAGCTGCCGGTGCGCCATCGGCGGACGGGCGGGCCGGTGTCCGAGTCCGACGTGCCGCGGACGGTGACGGCCACCCACAGCGTCACGACGGCGGCGATGACCGCGTAGACGCCCCACGCGAATCGCCAGTGATCGAACAAGGCGAAGGCGATGGGGCCGGAAACGACGACGCCGACACCGGTTCCGGCGTTGACGATGGTCTGCGCGCGGTCACCGGCGTCGCCGTGGATGCGTTGCGACACCGCGGCCGCCAGCGGGGGCGATGCGATACCCGTGCTGGTCCCGGCGATGAGGACGCCGGCGGCCAGGACCCATGCCGACGGCGCGAGAGCCACCATCGACATCCCGGCCGTGGCGACGACACCGGCGGCGACCGCCACCAGCCGCGGACCGACACGATTGGTGACAGCGGCGCTCGCGGCGATCGCCGCGCAGTAACCGACATAGCTTCCCGCCGCGATCACGCCGACCGTGGTCGACGTCAGACCGAATTCGTCGGTGAGCACCGGCGTGAACAATCCGTATCCGAAGCGCGCGAGCCCGTAACAGCAGGCGATGAGCGCGGCGCCCGACGCGATGAGCGGATAGGACGAGTTCTTCACGCCTCGGGTTGCCTCTTTCGTGTCCGGTTCGAGCAGGTACGAACGGCGGTGCGCGAATCGTACGGCCGCCATTACGCTCCTGGACGAGGAGGGCGACACCTCCGAGAGGCGGACGACGTGGGCACTGACGAATTCGGCGGGGCATCGGCGACACCGGTGTCGAACGTCTCCGACACCGCACGCTGGGTGGCCGTGTATCGCGCCGTCGAGTCGGCGCGCCCCGATGCGGTGTTCGACGACCCCCATGCCGATCGGCTCGCCGGTGAGCGGGGACGCCAGATCGTCGCGTCGGTGCCCCGGATGATGCGTTCGGGTTGGTGGATGGTCGCGCGCACCAAGACCATCGACGACCTGATCTTCGACGCGATCGGAGCCGGTTGCGACCGCGTGCTCAATCTCGCCGCCGGGCTGGACACCCGGCCCTACCGGTTGGATCTGCCCGCCGAGTTCCGGTGGATCGAGGCCGATCTGCCGGGCCTTGTCGCCGAGAAGGAGCAACTGCTCGCCGGTGAGACGCCGAGGTGCCATCTGACGCGGTACCCCGTGGACCTCGCCGACCCCGAAGCCCGGGACCGGTTCCTGATCGAGGCGCTGGCGGGTGCGACGAAGGCACTGGTGCTCACCGAGGGCCTGCTCATGTACCTGGAACCGGCCGACGTCGACGACCTGTCCCGGGCCTTGACCCGCCCCGAGGTCGCGTGGTGGATGCTCGACCTCGCAGGCCCGGGGCTGAAGAAGGCGATGAACGAGAACAGCCGCGGTCTGCTGCGCAACGCGCCGTTCAAGTTCGCCCCGCCCGAAGGGATCGGCTACTTCGAGGCCCGCGGTTGGCGGGTGGGCGCGGTCGAATCGGTGTTCGTCGTCGCGCACCGGCTGCGCCGGCTGCCATGGTTCCTTCGGCTGGTGGCCCGCCTGCCCCAGCCCGACCCTCACCGTCCGCCCCGCAACAGGCCGTGGAGTGCGGTGGTGCGTCTCACCCGCTGAGGCGAAGCACGTCCGCCGCCCTGCGGGCGCACGATTTCGCGGCTGACGAAACACGCCGGAAACATCGCCGTCGCCTGTATGAAACGCGCGGCCGACATTCTCGTCCGGAACCGTCGAAGGAGCCGGACAGTGGACCAGATCGACCCCGCCGCAACCGCCTGGTTGTTGGCCAGCACCGCCCTCGTACTGCTGATGACGCCGGGACTGGCGATCTTCTACGGCGGCATGGTCCGCACCACCGGTGTGCTCAACATGATCATGATGAGCTTCATCGCCATCCCGCTGGTCACGGTGTCGTGGCTGCTGTTCGGCTACACGTTGGCGTTCTCCGGTGACGGCCCCGGCGGTCTGATCGGCGGCCTGTCGCACATCGGGCTCAGCGGCATCGGGCCGGACACCCTGCACGGGCAGGTCCCCGAGCTGTTGTTCGTCACCTTCCAACTGAGCTTCGCGGTCATCACCGCGGCACTGGTCAGCGGCGCGATCGCCGACCGGGCGAAATTCGCCGCCTGGGTGGTGTTCGTGCCGGTATGGGCGGTGGTCGTGTACGCCGTTGTGGCGCACTGGGTGTGGTCGCCGGACGGCTGGCTGTTCCAGCTCGGCGTGCTCGACTACGCGGGCGGTCTCGTCGTGGAGATCGTCTCGGGAGCCTCCGCGCTGGCGCTGGCGCTGGTGCTCGGGCCGCGGATCGGCTTCAAGAAGGACGCGATGCGCCCGCACAACCTGCCGTTCGTGCTGCTCGGCGTCGGACTGCTGTGGTTCGGGTGGTTCGGATTCAATGCCGGCTCGGCGCTGGCCGCCAACGGGACGGCCGCCGCGGTCTTCTTGAACACCCTGGTCGCCGGCTGCCTGGGCATGCTGGGCTGGCTGACGGTGGAACAGGTGCGCGACGGCAGGCCCACCACATTCGGGGCGGCGTCCGGGGTGGTCGCCGGTCTGGTCGCGATCACTCCGTCCTGCGGCACGGTGAACACCGTCGGTGCAGCCGTGGTCGGCTTGGTCGCCGGCATCGTGTGCTCGTTCGCGATCGGCCTCAAGTTCCGCCTCGGCTACGACGACTCACTCGACGTCGTGGGCGTGCACTTCGTCGGCGGTGTGGTCGGTGTGCTGCTGATCGGTCTGCTCGCGACCGACGTGATGACCGGTGGTCCGCGCGGTCTCCTCTACGGAGGCGGGCTGTCCCAGCTCGGTAAGCAGGCGATGGCCGTCGTGGTGGTCGCGGTGTATGCGTTCGTGGCCTCCTACGTGTTGGCCAAGCTGATCGACCGGCTGATGGGCTTCCGCATCAGCGCCGAGGACGAGACGTCCGGCGTCGACCTGTCCCAGCACGCCGAAACTGCCTATGCCGAAGGCGTTCACGGTCACGCTGCGCCGCGACGGCCCGGCCCGTTCGGCGCGCCGGGCACGCTGGCACAGCGACCGCACACCGCGGACGATGAATCTGCCGGCCCGCCGTCGAAAGCGCGCGACGACTAATGGGAGTCGATCAGCGTGGCGTTGCCGGTGTGGAGCCTGCG
>NZ_JAUMSQ010000069.1:0-313 GCF_030519285.1 Mycolicibacterium arseniciresistens | reverse complement strand
GTGCGGCGCCGATCTCTACGGCCACGGCGGATTCGGTGTCCACGGCCCACTGGTCGCTGATCTCGTCCCGCTCCGACATTCGCAGTGCGTACAACTCACCGATCGCGGTCAACCGCGCCGCGGCCTGCTGGTTCTCCCGGCGCGCCGCCACCACCACAGCGGAGATCAGTTCGCGCGCTTCGACCGACTCCGGACGTGCGACGGCCAGCACCTGGTCGAAGCTTGCCTGCGCCGGATCGAACATGCATTCGATTATCGCAGAGGGGTACGACCGCGTTGACTCATCAGAAATGCGCGCGAATGGGTGATTCGT
>NZ_JAUMSQ010000068.1:0-18213 GCF_030519285.1 Mycolicibacterium arseniciresistens | reverse complement strand
GTCCCGCCGTCGTAGTTGACGTAGTACGCGCCGCCCGTTCCCCCCGCGGCCCAGGCCGAACCGGCTCCGTAGCGGCGGGCCCACAGCTCGCGCCGGTCCTTGACCTTCTTCCGCGCGGCCGGCGCAGCGCGTTCGTTGACCAGCCCGGCGGCCCACACGTCCTCAGCGCGGCCCGGTGCGGTCGTCAGCCGCCGCCGCCGTTGCATCAGCAAATATGCGGCGACGATCATCGCCACTCCCCCGACGGCGACCGCCGTCAAGATCACCCCCGTGCTCATGGCTGAAGATTACGCCGCGACAGCCCCTGCGCATACAGTGAAAACATGTTGCGGCGGCGGGTGGATCCGTTGACCCGGGCGGACTCCGCGGTGACCCGGCTCGAGCTGCCCCCAGCGGTGTTCAAGACGTGTCCGTGGCAACCTCGCGAGCTGGTGGAGACCGGTTTGCGGCAGTGGTTGCGCTGTTGTGCCGCCGCGTTGCGCGACGACCAGGTGATCGGCATGCCGTCACATGCCGTCGACGAGGCGTGGCACGGCCTGATCCTCTGCACGGCACGATATTCGGCGTTCTGCGAGGAGGCGTACGGCCGCTTCCTGCACCACCATCCCGAGGGCGGTGCGCCGCCGGGTGCGCGCCATGACCCGCTCGCGGATCAGTTGCGGCGCACCGTCATCGCCTGGTCGATGGTCGCCGGACCCCGCGAGAGCTGCGTGCTGTGGGACCTCGACCGCCGGGTCGGCGTTGCCGAACCGTGGGGCCTCGACCTCGGGCGGGTCGCCGAGATCGAGGCCGCCATGGCCGGGCTGCGCTGACGCTCAGTCGAACTCCGGCGCCTCGGTGCGGGTGCGCTTGAGTTCCCAGAAGTGCGGATATGACGCGAAGATCACCGACGCGTCCCACAGCTTTCCGGCCTCCTCGCCACGCGGGATGCGGGAGAGCACCGGACCGAAGAAGGCGACGCCGTTGATGTGGATGGTCGGGGTGCCGACGTCCTCGCCGACGGCGTCCATCCCCTCGTGGTGGCTGGTGCGCAGCGCCTCGTCGTACTCGTCGCTGTTCGCCGCCTCGGCCAGCTCGGCCGGGAGACCCACCTGCTCGAGCGCCTTGGCGATCACGTCACCGAAGTCCTTGTTGCCCTCGTTGTGGATCAGCGTGCCCATCGCGGTGTAGAGCGGGCGCAGGATCTCGCGGCCCTTGAGCTGCTCCGCGGCGATGGCGACGCGAACCGGGCCCCAGGCCTTCTTCATCATCTCGAGGTACTCCTCGGGCAGGTCGCGTCCCTCGTTGAGCACCGCGAGGCTCATCACCCGGAATTCGACCTCGATATCACGCACCTTCTCGACCTCGAGGATCCAGCGCGAGGTGATCCAGCACCACGGGCACAGCGGGTCGAACCAGAATCCTGCGACATCTTTCCCGGCCATTGACAGTCCTCTCGGTTTTCACGGGTGCACTCCGCTCAACACAACTGAGCTCGTCTCGCCGGTGTTCCCCTCGGCGGCGATCAGCATGCATTGCGGTTCGCCGCCGACGCGACGCGCTTTGGTGGGTGAATCTTGACCGAAGCGTGTTGTTGCTGTGACTGAAGTGAACCAGTGTTGCTCGAGTACACGGAGCGGCCTCGACCGGACTCCCACCCCTGGACGAGGAGCAGCGATGCCGGCAGCAGTCAATCGACGATGGGCGCTCATCGGCGCCTCCGCGCTGGTCGCGGGAGCCACCCTGTTCGCACCGCCGGCCGCGGCCGACCCGGTCGACGACGCCTTCCTCACCGCGCTCAACCGCGCCGGGGTGGGCTACGGCAATCCCGCCGACACCGTCGAACTCGGCAAGCGGGTGTGCCCGATGCTGGTGGAACCGGGCAAGAACTTCGCGAAGGTGGTCTCCACCGTCCGCAACGACGGCGTCCCACCGGAGATGGCCGCGTTCTTCGCCGGCATCGCCATCCAGATGTACTGCCCGTCGATGATGTCCAAGGTGGGCACCGGCGACTTCCTCGGATGGCTGGGGAACCCGGGTCTGCGGTGAGGCCGCACCGCGACTGACCTCGCCCGGCCCTCTGCCCCGACCTTCCGGCGCCGCGCCCACTAGGGTTGGCGGTCGTGGCACTCCCGAATCTGACCCGCGATCAGGCCGCCGAGCGCGCCGCCCTCGTCACGGTGAACTCCTACCGCATCGACCTCGACCTCACCGACGGTGACGGCAAACCCGGCGAGGGCACGTTCCGCTCGGTGACCACCGTCGAGTTCGACGCCCTGGCCGGCGCCGACACCTATCTCGACCTGGCCGCCGACACAATCCGCGGCGCCACCCTCAACGGCCGGGACCTCGACGTCTCGGGCTACGACGAGGCCACCGGCATCGCGCTGACCGGGCTGGCCGAGCACAACGTCGTGGTGGTCGACGCAGACTGCCGCTACTCCAACACCGGTGAGGGCCTGCACCGTTTCGTCGACCCTGTGGACGGCGAGGTGTACCTGTACTCACAGTTCGAGACCGCGGACGCCAAGCGGATGTTCGCGTGCTTCGACCAGCCCGATCTCAAGGCCACCTTCGACGTCACCGTGACCGCGCCGGCGCACTGGGAGGTGGTGTCCAACGGCGCCCTGGAGGCCACCCGCGACGACGGCGCGTCCAAGACCCACAGCTATGTGACGACGCCGCGGATGAGCACCTACCTGGTGGCGTTGATCGCCGGGCCGTACGCCCGCTGGGACGACCTCTACCGCGACGAGCACGGCGAGATCCCGCTCGGCCTGTTCTGCCGGCGGTCGCTCGGCGAGTTCATGGACGCCGAGCGGCTGTTCACCCAGACAAAGCAGGGTTTCGGCTTCTATCACCGCAACTTCGGCGTGCCCTACGCCTTCGGCAAGTACGACCAGCTGTTCGTGCCGGAGTTCAACGCGGGCGCGATGGAGAACGCCGGCGCGGTCACGTTCCTCGAGGACTACGTGTTCCGCAGCAAGGTCACCCGCGCGTCTTACGAGCGCCGCTGCGAGACGGTGCTGCACGAGATGGCGCACATGTGGTTCGGCGATCTGGTGACCATGCAGTGGTGGGACGACCTGTGGCTCAACGAGTCGTTCGCGACGTTCGCCTCGGTGCTGTGCCAGGCCGAGGCGACGGAGTTCACCGAGGCGTGGACCACGTTCGCCAACGTGGAGAAGTCGTGGGCGTACCGCCAGGACCAGTTGCCCTCGACTCATCCGGTCGCCGCAGACATCCCCGACCTGCACGCGGTCGAGGTCAACTTCGACGGCATCACCTACGCCAAGGGCGCCAGCGTGCTCAAGCAGCTCGTCGCCTACGTCGGGCTGGAGTCGTTCCTCGCAGGCCTGCGCGACTACTTCCGCGATCACGCGTTCGGCAACGCCACGTTCGGCGATCTGCTGGGCGCGCTGGAGAAGGCGTCGGGCCGTGACCTGTCCGGCTGGGGCAGGCAGTGGCTCAAGACCACCGGGCTCAACACGCTGCGCGCCGACTTCGACCTCGACGCCGACGGACGCTTCACCCGGTTCGCCATCGACCAGAGCGGCGCCGCGCCCGGCGCCGGCGAGACCCGCGTGCACCGGCTCGCTGTCGGCGTGTACGACGACGATGAGGTCACCGGCAAGCTGGTGCGGGTGCACCGCGAGGAACTCGACATCGAGGGTTCGACGACCGATGTGCCAGCATTGCAAGGTGTTTCGCGTGGCAAGCTGATCGTCGTCAACGACGACGACCTGACGTACTGCTCGCTGCGGCTCGACCCCGATTCGTTGCAGACGGTGCTCACCCGCATCGCCGACATCGGCGAACCGCTGCCGCGCACCCTGGCATGGTCGGCCGCATGGGAGATGACCCGCGAGGCCGAACTCAAGGCGCGCGACTTCGTCGCCCTGGTGATGAGCGGACTGCACGCCGAGTCCGAGGTGGGCGTGGCCCAGCGTCTGGTGCTGCAGGCGCAGACGGCGCTGAACTCCTACGCCGACCCGGCGTGGGCGAGCGCCGACGGGTGGCCGGCTTTCGGCGACCGCCTGCTCGACCTGGCGCGTGAAGCGGCGCCGGGGTCGGATCACCAGCTGGCGTTCGTGAACGCCCTGTGCGCGTCGGTGCTGTCCCGCAACCATGTCGCCGTGCTGGCGACGCTGCTGGACAACGAACCGGCCGCGGTCAACCTGTCCGGCCTGGTCATCGACACCGACCTGCGCTGGCGGATCGTCACCGCACTGGCCGCCAGCGGCGATCTGGACGCCGACGGTGTCGAGACGCCGTTCATCGACGCCGAGGCCGAGTCCGACCCGACCGCCGCGGGCAGGCGCAACGCCGCCGCGGCCGCTGCGGCCCGTCCGCAGACCGCCGTGAAGGACGGCGCGTGGCAGCAGGTGGTCGAGGACGACACGCTGGCCAACATCACCGCCCGCGCCATCATCGGCGGCTTCGTCCGGCCCGGTCAGCAGCAGCTGCTGGCGCCGTTCACCCAGCGCTACTTCGACGCGATCTCCGGGGTGTGGGAGCGGCGGTCCAGCGAGGTGGCCCAGACCGTGGTCGTCGGGCTGTACCCGGCATCGGACATCAGCCAGGAGGCGATCGACGCCGCCGACCGCTTCCTCGCCGGCGACGTCCCGCCCGCACTGCGCCGGCTGGTGGTCGAAGGCCGCGCCGGCGTGGAGCGTGCGCTGCGGGCCCGGAAGTTCGACGTCTCGTAACGGCGCGGGACCGTTCCCCGCCCTACATCCGTGAGTAGCGGGTGAGCGTGAGGCTGTACAGCCCGTACGCGCCGAAGCCGACGGCCGCGCCGATCAGCAGCATCGTGCCGCCCTGCGTCCCACCCAGCGCCTTGACCGCGGCATCGAGCCCGGCCGCCTTCGAGGGGTCGACGTCGACGGCGGCGACGACCAGCAGCACCCCCGCGATGGCAAGCACGGTTCCCTCGGCGACGTAGCCGAACAGGCCGAGGACGACGATCAGCGGGCTCACCGGACCCGTCAGGTCGGCGAGGAAACGCCGCGACGCGCCCTTGTAGGCGTAGTAGCCGCCGATGACGGCGACCACCACTCCCGCCACGATCAACACCGTCTGACCCGGCACGGTGTGCATCAACCGGGAACTGATGCCGGTGTTCTGGTCGCGGCTCGACTCACGGTCGCCGGTGGCGAACCGGACAGCGGTGACCATGACGCCGCAATAGACGAGGAGCAGCCCGAAGGCCTTCAGCCGGTTCAGCTTTCCCGCGTCGTCACGATTCGGGTCATGGCTCTCGGCCGGGTGCAGACCGATCAGCGACTCGGCGAGCCGCCACAACATCAGTGGCACGAGCGCCACCACGATGACCCACAGCGCGATCTCGCCGCCGCGGGTCTCCGCGACCGTCGCCAGCGCACCCGAGGGGTCGGCGTCGCCGTGGTGGCCGAGGGCGATCCGCACGATGACGTAGGCGATCAGCAGATGCAGCAGCCCGCTGACCACGTACCCGGACCGCGCCGCGGTCTGCAGGCCGTCATGTCGGGTAGCCCTGTGGACCACCGAACCTCGCCGCATCGATCACCTCTCCGCGGCAGCCCCTGCACCCGCGGGCCAAGCGATACCCGTTGCGGGCAGCGCGAAAACAGCCGGCGAGCGCGGGAAGGTGCGGTTAGGTCAGCGGGGCGAGACGCCGGCGGTCAGCACCCGCACCGCGCTGATCAGGCCGTCGATCAGGTTGCCGTCCTTGAACGACGCCGCGGCGGCCGACACCCCCAACGGAGCGGCCTCCTCGATGCCGCGGCCCTTGACCCTCGAGCCGTACACCACCTCGATGGCGTGCTGATCCGGCGAGACGGCCAGCAGCACGGCGTTGTCGGGCGTCGGCACCTTCGCCAGGAGTTCCCGCGCCGTCGCCGCGGTGTCCGCGCCGAGATCGCCGATGTAGACCGCGAAACGAGCCTTGGCCGCCCGCGAGCCGTACTTCAGCGCGTCGTCGAGCACCACCAGGTCCTTGGTCGGGAACGGGTAGTGCACCGACAGCTCGCCGGGTTCGGTCACCCCGGACAGCCGTCCGCTCGTGGTCAGCGCCCAGCCGTGGGGAAGGTCGAGTTCACCGCGCGTGACGGGCGCGATCTCACCACTTGCCACTTGCGCCGCCTCCTACCGTCAGGTGATCGCCGTGTCCACCGTGTCCGTGGTCGGCAGGTTCTTCGGCCGCCCAGAGGATCGGCGCATGCGTCCACGGCTCGGACATGTTGTAGCTCGCCGGATGAGGACCCTTGCCGCGCCAGATCAGGAGGGCCAGCACGGCGGTCAGTCCCAACGGCACCAGGACGAACAGAGAGTGCATCAGCGGTGTGCTCACGAGCAAACCGTATCCCACACCGGCTTCAGGCCGCGCCCTCACCCAGGTATCGCACCCAGGCGGGATCGAGCTCCTTCACCGACGACAGCAGACGCCAGTGCTGCCCCTTCGGCGGCAGCGGCGTCGACCGCAGGCTCCAGCCCAGTTCGGTGAGCAGATGGTCGGCCTTGCGGTGATTGCACTCCGAGCAGGCCGCCACGCAGTTCTCCCAGGAGTGGTCCCCGCCGCGGCTGCGCGGGATCACGTGGTCGACGGTGTCGGCCTTCGCGCCGCAGTAGGCGCAGCGGAACCGGTCACGGTGCATCAGCGCCGCCCGCGTCATCGGGATGCGGGCGCGATACGGCACCCGCACGAAGCTGCGCAACCGGATCACCGAGGGCACCACGATGGTGCGGGTGGCCGAGTGGATCACCGGCCCGTTGGGGTCGTCGTGCACCACGTCGGCCTTGCCGCACATCAGCATGATCACCGCCCGGCGCATGGGAAGGGCGGTCAACGGCTCGTAGGTCGAGTTCAGCAGCAGCACCCGGCGGCGACCCCATACGGAGGCTTCGCGGACGACCGGTGGGGAGGTCTCGACACTGTGCAGGGCGCGCGTCGGCGCAGTGGTGGTCGCGGACCCTGTGGGACCCGCCGCGGTTCCGGGACTCCGGTGACCGCGGCTTTTCTTGCGCTGCGCCATTCGTCCTCCGAGGAGACAGTCCACCATGGATCGGCGCCGATCGCACGACAATTCTGCGAGTGTTCGCAGGTCAGTCCGGTGAATTCCGGGTGACATCACCGGCTGACCGGCCGTTACGGGCCAGGGGCCACAATGGATGCGTGACGCAACCACAACGCTCGTTCTACGACGAAGTCGGTGGCCACGAGACCTTCCACGCCCTGGTGCGGCGGTTCTACGAGCTGGTCCGCGACGACGAGATCCTGCGCCCGCTCTACCCGGAGGACGAGCTCGACGCCGCCGAGGTGCGGCTGCGAATGTTCCTCGAGCAGTACTGGGGCGGCCCCCGAACCTATTCCGACCAGCGCGGCCACCCGCGGCTGCGGATGCGGCACGCGCCGTTCCGGATCGGCTTCATCGAACGCGACGCCTGGTTGCGCTGCATGCACACCGCCGTCGCCGAGATCGACGCGAACACCCTCGACGACGCGCACCGCCGCGAGCTGCTGGCCTACCTGGAGATGGCGGCCCAGAGCATGGTCAACTCGTCGTTCTGAGCGGCTCCCGCGCGACGTCGGCACAATTGATGCAATGACTGAGAGTGCGACGAACGAGCAACAGCCCTGGTGGTCCCGAGCGGTGTTCTATCAGGTGTATCCGCGTTCGTTCGCCGACAGCGACGGCGACGGCGTCGGCGACCTGGACGGGGTGACCGCGCGACTCGACCACCTGCAGCGCCTCGGCGTCGACGCGATCTGGCTCAACCCGGTCACCGTCTCCCCCATGGCCGACCACGGCTACGACGTCGCCGACCCACGCGACGTCGACCCGCTGTTCGGCGGCATCGACGCACTCGACCGGCTGGTCGAGGCGGCCCACGGCCTCGGCATCAAGATCACGATGGACCTGGTGCCCAACCACACCAGCTCGGCTCACCCGTGGTTCCAGGCCGCGCTGGCGTCGAGCCCCGGCAGCGAGCAGCGGGCGCGCTATCTGTTCCGCGACGGCAGCGGCCAGGACGGCCTGCACCCGCCCAACAACTGGGTGTCGGTGTTCGGCGGTCCCGCCTGGACACGGGTGGTCGAGGCCGACGGCAATCCGGGCCAGTGGTACCTGCACCTGTTCGACTCCGAACAGCCGGACCTCAACTGGGACAACCCCGAGGTGTTCGACGACCTGGAGAAGACGCTGCGGTTCTGGCTCGAACGCGGCATCGACGGCTTCCGCATCGATGTCGCGCACGGCATGTCGAAGCCGGCGGACCTGCCCGACATGACCAGCGCCGAGAACAAGCTGCTCTCCGACACCGAGCGCGACCCCCGCTTCAACCACGCCGGCGTGCACGACATCCACCGCGGCATCCGCGCGGTACTCGACGAATACCGCGACGCCGTCGCCGTCGGCGAGGTCTGGGTGTACGACAACGCCGAGTTCGCGGCGTACCTGCGCCCCGACGAGCTGCACCTCGGCTTCAACTTCCGGCTGGTCCGCGCGGCGTTCGACGCCGGCGAGATCCACGACGCCATCGAGAACTCGCTGGCCGCGGTGGCACTCCAGAACGCGACGCCGACCTGGACGCTGTCGAACCACGACGTCGAGCGTGAGGTCACCCGCTACGGCGGCGGCCCGGTCGGGCTGGCGCGCGCGAAGGCCATGGCGCTGGTGATGCTGGCGCTGCCCGGGGCGGTGTTCGTCTACAACGGTGAGGAACTCGGCCTACCCAACGTCGAACTGCCCGACGAGGTGCTGCAGGATCCGGTGTGGCTGCGTTCCGGCGGCACCGAACGCGGCCGCGACGGCTGCCGTGTGCCGATGCCGTGGTCGGGTGAGGCGCCGCCGTTCGGGTTCTCCGAGTCGGCAGACACGTGGCTGCCCATCCCGCCGGAATGGTCGGAGCTCACGGTGCAGAAGCAGTCCGCCGATGACGGCTCGACGCTGGCGTTCTTCACCACCGCCCTCCGGTTGCGGCGCGAGAGAACGGAATTCGACGGCTGGTCGGTCGAGTGGCTCGACTCGGCGCCCGACACCCTGGCGTTCCGGTTGCCCGGCGGCCTGAGCTGCGTCCTCAACGCAGGCACGGAGCCGGCCGAGCTGCCCGACGGCGAGTTGCTGTTCGCGAGCGCACCGCTCGTGGCCGGTGCGCTGCCGCCCGACGCCGCCGCCTGGCTGGTCTGACGCGCCGGCTCAGCGCAGCACCAGGGCGGGATCGCCGCGACGGCGGTACACCGATCCGAAGCGGGCGTCGATGCGCAGCCACGTCGGCAGCACCCGGACCCGGACGATCTCGTCGGCGGCCACCGCCTCCCCCGACTGCGGCAGGAATCCCATCGCCGTCAACGCGAAGACGCACCGCATCGGGATGCCGACGCTGTCGTCGGCCGAACTGACCGCCACCACCTCCTGGTCGAGCAGCGACGCGGGCGGGCCGTGGGCGCTGCTGTGCTCCTTGGCCAGTTCGGCGCCGCGTGCCGCCAAGTCCAGCACCACCCGGGCGGGCACGTCGTCGAGATGGACGAAGCCGCTGTCGGGCGGCAGTCCGCCCCGCCACGCCGAATCCATCGGGAAGCCGGTGTCGACGAACCCGTCGGCACCCGCCGCAGTCAAGCCGTGAGCGAGCGCGTCGGCGCCCGCACTGAGGTCCGCGGGCCGCGCCCGCCCGGCGACCACCCGGCTGGCCAGCACGTCGAAACCGGTTGCCACCCAGGCGACGATCTGGTCGGGTGAGCGCTCCCGCAGCCGGATGACGGCGGCTTCGTCGAGGCGCAGCGCACGGTCGACGAAGATGGCGAGATCGTCGCGATGCCGGGCGTCGTGGAGCCAGATGCCGCGTTCGTGGGCGCTCATCGCAGATGACGCTGCAGGTAATCCCTCTGCGCGGCGGTCAGGCGCTCGAGCCGTTGCTCCTGGATGTGCACGGCCGCGAGCTGGGTGTCGGCGATCACCGCCGGCTTGGAGTCCGGCGCGGCGCCGACGGAGCGGACCTCGTACCCCACTGTGAAGTCCACCGCGCGAACGCGTTTCGACCACATCGTCACCTGCAGCGGCGAATCCACCAGCCGCAGCTGACCCTTGTAGACGATGTTCACCTCGGCGATCAGCAGTCCGATGGTCGTGATGTTGTCGCCGAAAGGCTCGCGCAGGAAGGGGATCCGCGCCTCCTCCAGGAGGGTGACCATGGTGGCGTGGTTGATGTGCTGGTACATGTCGATGTCCGACCAGCGCACATGCACCGGTGCGGTGAACCCTACGGCCGTCATCCGGCTCCTGTTCCGCTCGTGCGAGTCATGCTGCGGATCTGGCGGGCCGCCACCGAAAGCGTGGCCAGATCGCGCTCGTCGTCCTCGTAGATCTCGGTGAGGGTGCGCCGCGCCCGCGCGACCCGCGAACTGTTGGTCGCCTCCCACTCGGCGATCTTCTCCTCGCCGTTCTCCTCGACCTCGCCGACGGCCAGCACGTCGAAGCACAGCGCCCGAAGCGAGCCGTAAATATCGTCTCGGATCGCCAACCGCGCCAACGAATGCCAGCGGTCACCGCGCGGCAGCTGCGACACCGCGGTGAGCAGCGCATCGGTGTTGAGGTGGTCCATCAGGGCGAAATAGGTGTCGGCGACCTCGGCGGGTTCGCGGTCGACGATGTCGGCGATGTCGATGATGTCGAGCAGGCTGAACTGGTACAGCCCGCTGGCCACGATGTAGGCCAGGTCCTCCGAGGCGCCGTTGCGACAGAAGTCGGCGGCCTCCTTGTCGACGATGGCCTCGTCGTCTCCGCGCAGCCACTCGCGCATGCGAGGCGTGAGCGACTCGACCTTCTTGGCGAACCGGTTGATCTCCGCGCCGACGGCCAGCGGCTGCGGCCGGTAGTTGAGCAGCCACCGTCCGGCCCGGTCGACCAGCCGGCGGAGATCGAGCGTCATCCGGTCGGACACCGACACCGGCATGTCGGTGGCGCGGATCTGCCGCCACACCTCACCGATCCGGAAGATCTCGTTGGTGGCGACAAAGCTGCGCACCGCGTCGGTCGGCCCGACGCCGGCGTCCTCGGTGATGCGGTAGGCGTAGGTGATGCCGCTGGTGTCGACCAGGTCGTTGACGAGCATCGTGGTCACGATCTCGCGGCGCAGCTCATGGTTGCGGATGTCGGCGCCGTAGCGCTCCCGAAGCGTGGACGGGAAGTACGTCGGCAGTCTCGACGCGAACACCTCCTGGTCGGGCAGGTCGCCGACCAGCAGGTCGTCCTTGAGCGCCAGCTTGACGTGGGCCATCAGGGTGGCGAGCTCCGGCGAGGTCAGACCGATCCCGGCCTCCAGCCGCCTGCGGATCTCCTTCTCCGACGGCAGCGCCTCCAGTTCGCGGTTGAGCCCCTTGTCGGCGACGAAGTCCTTGATCATCCGGGCGTGCACGGGAAGCAGGCTGGCGGCGTTGGCGCGGCTGGTGCCCATCAGGTCGTTCTGATCCTCGTTGTCCGCCAGCACCAGCCGACCGACCTCGTCGGTCATCGACACCAGCAGATCGGTGCGGTCGGCGGGGTCGACCTTGCCCGCGGTGACCAGCGAGTCGATCAGGATCTTGATGTTGACCTCGTGGTCGGAACAGTCCACACCGGCGGAGTTGTCCAGCGCGTCGGTGTTGATCCGCCCGCCGGCGAGGTCGTACTCGATGCGACCCAGCGAGGTCACGCCGAGGTTGCCGCCTTCGCCGATCACCTTGGCGCGCACCTGGTTCCCGTTGACTCGCACCGGATCGTTGGCGCGGTCGCCGACGTTCGAGTCGGCCTCGGTCTCGGCCTTGACGTAAGTGCCGATGCCGCCGTTGAACAGCAGGTCGACCGGGGCCTTCAGGATCGCCTTGATCAACTCGGGCGGCGACATCTCCTCGGCATCACCCTCGATGCCGAGGGCGGCACGCACCTGCGGGCTGACCGGTATGGACTTCTGCTGGCGCTGGTAGACGCCGCCGCCCTCGCTGAGCAGTGAGGTGTCGTAGTCCTCCCACGACGAGCGCGGCTGGTCGAACAACCGCTTGCGCTCGTCCCAGGACGACGCCGCGTCGGGGTCGGGGTCGAGGAACACGTGCCGGTGGTCGAAGGCGGCGAGCAGCCTGATGTGCTTCGACAGCAGCATGCCGTTGCCGAATACGTCGCCGCTCATGTCGCCGACACCGACGACGGTGAAGTCCTCGCTCTGGGTGTCGACTCCCATCTCGCGGAAGTGCCGTTTGACCGACTCCCATGCGCCCTTGGCGGTGATGCCCATCGCCTTGTGGTCGTAGCCCACCGACCCACCGGAGGCGAAGGCATCCCCCAGCCAGAAGTCGTACGAGCCGGCCACCTCGTTGGCGATGTCGGAGAAGGTGGCGGTGCCCTTGTCGGCGGCCACCACCAGGTAGGCGTCGTCGCCGTCGCGGCGGATCACCTCAGGCGGGGTGACCACGTCGCCGCTGGCCTTGTCGACGTTGTCGGTGACGTCGAGAAGTCCGCTGATGAACAGCCGGTAGCAGGCGATGCCCTCGGCGCGCTGCGCATCCCGGTCGGTGGCCGCGTCACCGGTCAGGTCGGGGGGCTGCTTGACGACGAAGCCACCCTTGGCGCCGACCGGGACGATGACGGCGTTCTTGACCGCCTGCGCCTTGACCAGGCCGAGGATCTCGGTGCGGAAGTCCTCCCGCCGGTCCGACCAGCGCAGCCCGCCGCGGGCGACGTGCCCGAACCGCAGGTGCACGCCCTCCACCCGAGGTGAGTAGACGAAGATCTCGAACTTCGGTCGCGGCAGCGGCAATTCGTCGATGAGGCGCGGATTCAGCTTGAGCGCCAGCACGTTCTGCGCCCGCGCCGACTCCGCCGCGGTGACGAAGTAGTTGGTGCGCAGGGTCGCTTCGATCATCGAGGCGAACGCCCGCAGCACGCGGTCGGTGTCGAGGCTGACCAAAGCGTCGATGTCGGCGGTGACGGCCGCCGCGGCCTTCTGTGCGTCGCGACGCTTGTTCGAGCCGCCGTCCTGTCCTGCGCCCGGGTTGAACAGCGCCTCGAACAGTCTGACGAGTGAGCGCGCGGTGCCGGCGTTGTCGTTGATCACCGACTCGATGTGGGATTGGCTGTACGGAAAGCCGGCCTGCCGTAAGTATTTCGCGTAGGCCCGCAGGATGACCACCTGCTGCCAGGTCAGGCCGGCGCGCAGCACCAGTTCGTTGAAGCGGTCGATCTCCATGCGGCCGTGCCAGATCGCGGTGACGGCGTCGGCGAAACGGGCCTCCATCGCCTCCTGCTCGGCGCCCGCCGGCGCGTCGGGGATGCTGCGGTGCGGCGTCACCCGGAACTGGTAGATCCACACGGCGAGCCCGTCGGCCCGCTTCACCGTGAACGGCCGCTCCTCGAGCACCACCACACCCATCGACTGGAGCATCGGCAGCAGCTGGCTCAGCGACGCCGACCGGCCGCCCAGATACCAGGTCAACTGCCCCACCCGGTCCTCGCCGCCCTCGGCGAACACCAGCTTGACCGAATCGTCGGTGAGTTCCTCGATGATCGCGATGTCGTCGATCGCGTCCAGCGGGTCGACGGCCTGCTTGTAGTCCTCGGGGAATGCCACCGCGTAGTGCTCGGCGGTGCCCTGGGCGATCGAACCGCTGCGCACCGCGCCGGTCAGCCGGTCGGCCCAGGTGCGGGCCGCCGCGGTCAGCAGGTCCTGGATCCGGCTCTCGTTCTCCGCCGAGGTGTCGACGCGGGCGGGTTGCTCCGAATGTGGCAGCCGGACGTTGAAGTGCACCACCGCCCAGGGTGACTCGCTCACCCTGGCGGTGTAGTCGATGCTCTCGCCGCCGAGTTCGCGAACGAGGATGTCCTGCATCTCCAGGCGGACCGCCGTCGTGTAGCGGTCGCGCGGCAGATACACCAGACACGACACGAAGTGCGCGAGGTGGTCGGCCCGCAGGAACAGCAGCGCACGGCGGCGCGAGCCCAGCTCCACCACCGCCATCGCCATGTCGAGCAGCTCCTGGGCGCTCAACGTGAGCAGCTCGGGGCGGGGCACGGTCTGGATGACGTCGAGCAGCAACTGGCCGGGATGGCCGGGGTCGCGTTTGGCCAGCGCCAGCGCGTCGTTCACGCGTCGGCATGCCAACGGGATCTCGGTGACGTTGGCATTGAGCGCGGCCACCGTGAACAGGCCGACGAAGCGGTGCTCGACCGTGTCATCGCTGCCGGAGCCGTCGCGTTCGCGCACCACGACGATGTACGGGTAGGCGCCGTATCGCAGGTAGCTCGGGATGGTGGCCTGCGCCAGCACCAACAGGTCGTCGTCGGCGGCGAGCTGCGGCAGCACATCGGTGCGGCGCCGCAACACCCCGAGTCTGCTGTCGGGGTCGACGGAGGCCCGGCCGTCGGTCACCGGGCAGCGCTGGCAACCCAGCAGCACGAAGTGGCCGTCGGCCAGCCAGCGCATCAGCGCGGCGACGTCCTTGCGTTCGGCACCGGGGAAACGACCGCCGGAGTCGTCCTCCACCTCGTCGGCCAGGCCGTTGAGGGTGGCCACCATCGCGTCCGCGTCGAGGGCGACCTGCCGGGCGTCGGCCAGGATGTCCGGGAGCAGGCGCTTCGCCTCGGCGAGCGCGTCGCGGTCGGTCTCACCGCTGAGCGCGATGTGCACCCACGCCTCGTGGGTGTCGGTGTCCGAGGCATCGGCGTCGGCGGCATCGGCGTCGGCGGCATCGGCGTCGGCGGGCGCGATGTCCAGCAGGTCTCCGTCAGCGCTGCGTCGCACCCGGAAGACCGGGTTCATGATCGCGCGGTAGGCCACGCCGAGACGGTGCAACAGCACGGTCACCGAATCCATCAGCAGCGGCGCGTTTTCGGTGACGATCTGCAGGGCCGGACCGACTCCGGCGTCGTCGGCGACGGGATGGGTGGCAACCAGCGTCTCGCCCGGCGAGCGATGCCGGCCGAGCCGGTAGTGCGAATCCACCAATTCCGATGACACCGCCCGCTCCGCGGAGGCCTGGTCGTCGGCGCCGGGCTCCGACGACTCGTCGTGGATCCCGCGGAACGCGGCGACGAACGCGCCGGCCAACCGCTTCGCGGTGTCGGGATCGGGTGTCTCCGTTGCGGGCTGCTCGTCCTGCGCGGCGCCACGTCCCGTCATCCGGATCACTCCTGACTCACACGTGCGCGCCGGCACTGGCACGCACGAGCGACCTTAGTCCGCCTCCGGTGCCGGAGGTCCCACACGGTGCGATCAGTCGCGTGTCAGCCGGCGATGGGTCACCCGGTGCGGCCGCGCCGCCTCCGCGCCCATCCGCTCGATCTTGTTCTCCTCGTAGCCGCCGAAGTTGCCCTCGAACCAGAACCACTTGGCCTCGTTGTCGTCGTCGCCCTCCCACGCCAGGATGTGCGTGCAGGTGCGGTCCAGGAACCAGCGGTCGTGGGAGATCACCACGGCGCAGCCCGGGAAGTTCTGCAGCGCGTTCTCCAGCGAGCTCAGGGTCTCGACGTCGAGGTCGTTGGTGGGCTCGTCGAGCAGGATCAGGTTGCCGCCGACCTTCAGGGTGAGCGCCAGATTCAGCCGGTTGCGTTCACCGCCGGACAGCACGCCGGCCGGCTTCTGCTGATCCGGGCCCTTGAACCCGAACGCCGACACGTAGGCCCGCGACGGAACCTCGTTCTGCCCGACCTCGATGTAGTCGAGCCCGTCGGACACCACTTCCCAGACGTTCTTCTTCGGATCGATCTGCGAACGGTTCTGATCGACGTAGCTCAACTTGACCGTCTCACCGACCTTCACGGTCCCGCTGTCGGGCTGCTCCAGGCCGACGATCGTCTTGAACAGCGTGGTCTTGCCGACGCCGTTGGGCCCGATGACCCCGACGATGCCGTTGCGTGGCAGCGAGAAGGACAGGTCCTTGATCAGCGTGCGACCCTCGAAGCCCTTGTCGAGGTGGTCGACCTCGACGACCACGTTGCCCAGCCGGGGCGGGGTCGGGATCTGGATCTCCTCGAAGTCGAGCTTGCGCGTCTTCTCCGCCTCGGTGGCCATCTCCTCGTAACGCTGCAGGCGGGCCTTGTTCTTGGCCTGACGGGCCTTGGCACCTGAGCGCACCCAGGCGAGCTCCTCCTGCAGTCGCTTGTGCAGCTTGGCGTCCTTGCGCCCCGAAACGGCGATGCGTTCGGCCTTCTTCTCCAGGTATGTCGAGTAGTTGCCCTCGTACGGGTACGCGTGGCCGCGGTCGAGCTCGAGGATCCACTCGGCGACGTTGTCGAGGAAGTACCGGTCGTGGGTGACCGCCAGGATGGCGCCCTTGTAGTCGGCGAGGTGGTGTTCGAGCCACAGAACGCTCTCGGCGTCCAGGTGGTTGGTGGGTTCGTCGAGCAGCAGCAGGTCGGGCTTGGACAGCAGCAGCCGGCACAGGGCGACGCGCCGTCGCTCACCACCGGAGAGGTGCGTGACGGGCTCGTCGGGCGGCGGGCAGCGCAGTGCGTCCATCGCCTGCTCGAGCTGCGAGTCGATGTCCCACGCGTCGGCCGCGTCGAGCTCCTCCTGCAGCGTGCCCATCTCTTCCATGAGCTCGTCGGTGTAGTCGGTGGCCATCAGCTCGGCCACTTCGTTGTACCGGTTGAGCTTGCCCTTGATCGCGACGCCGGCCTCGACGTTCTCTCGGACCGTCTTGTCCTCGTCGAGCTGCGGCTCCTGCATCAGGATGCCGACCGTCGCGCCGGGCGCCAGGTAGGCGTCACCGTTGTTGGCCTGGTCCAGGCCCGCCATGATCCGCAAGACGCTCGACTTGCCGGCCCCGTTCGGGCCGACGACGCCGATCTTGGCTCCCGGGAGGAAGTTCAGGTTGACGTCGTCAAGGATCACCTTGTCGCCGTGCGCCTTGCGGACCTTCCGCATCGTGTAGATGAATTCGGCCATGCCGGGGTTGTGCCTTTCGGTTGGCGGGTGATGCTCGCGGACCATCCTAGGCGTGGCCGGATGGCGCTAAGCGGTCAGTGGCAGCGGCTCGGACTCGTCCGGCGAAGCGTCGGCGGCGTCGCTGTCGGCGTCATCGCCGTCGGCGCCGCGTGCCTGCTGGTCGTCGGTGGCACTGTCGGGGTGCCTGCGGCTCTCGATCCGCACGATGCACCGGGACAGATCGGGTCCCACCGAGGTGGCGCGCACCTCCGTCGAGGTCCGGCGCACGCCTTCCTTGTCCTCGTACTCGCTGGTGTACACCTGTCCAACAACGATGACGGCGTCTCCCTTCCCGAGGGCGGCTCCGACGCCGGTCACCAGCTTGCCCCAGCAGCTGACGCTGACGAACAGCGAGTTGCCCGGCTCCCACTCGCCCTCGGCCGTGCGCCGGCGCGAGTTGCTGGCCACCCGGAACCGCATGACCTCCTGGTCACCGGCGCGGTGCCGGACCGGGTTGTTGACGATGTTTCCCACCACGGTGATCGGTGTCTCGAACATTCGGTGTGCCTTTCGCTAATGGTGCGGCGGCTGTGCGTCGCCGCTGCACCCATTGACCGCGGCGGCACCGACGGAAGCGGAGATCCGCGCCGCCGGAGGGCGGCGCCTGGGGATGAAGCCGGGACTGTGGATCGATCTGGCGGGCGGCTGGTCAGCGACCCTCGCGGCGGGCCAGTTCGGCCAGCATCGCGTTGTAGGCGGCCAGGTCGGCGTCGTCGTCGCGGTCGGCGGCGCGGTCGAGTCGCGTGGCGGTGCGCTGGTCGCTGCGCCGCCACTGGATCAGCAGGGCGATCATCACCAGCACCAGGGGTATCTCGCCGGCGGCCCACGCGACGCCGCCGCCCAACTTCTGGTCGCCGAGCAGATCGGTGTGCCAGCTCAGCTGCAGCGACCGGTAGAACGGCTCGGCCAGCACGCTCTGGGTGCCCATCAGCACGACCCCGAAGAAGGCGTGCAGCGGCAGGGACGCGAACACCATCGCCAGCTTGCCCAGTTGCGGGATGGGTCGCGGCGTCGGGTCGACGCCGATCACCACCCAGTAGAAGAGGTAGCCGGTCACCAGGAAGTGCACGTTCATCAGGACGTGGGCGGCGTGGCTGGTGACCGCGGAGTCGAAGATGCCGCCGAAGTAGAGGCCGTAGAAGCCGGCCACGAACAGCACCAGTGCCACGATCGGATTGGTCAGGAACCGCGACACCCGGGAATGCAGGGCGGCGAGCAGCCATTCGCGCGGACCGGGCGCGCCGCGGCCTGCGGTGGGCAGCGCCCGCAGCGCCAGCGTGGTGGGGCCGCCCAGCGCCAGCAGGA
>NZ_JAUMSQ010000067.1:0-15803 GCF_030519285.1 Mycolicibacterium arseniciresistens | reverse complement strand
TGCAGGGCGGCGAGCAGCCATTCGCGCGGACCGGGCGCGCCGCGGCCTGCGGTGGGCAGCGCCCGCAGCGCCAGCGTGGTGGGGCCGCCCAGCGCCAGCAGGATCGGCACCAGCATGGACAGCAGCATGTGCGCGACCATGTGCACGCTGAACATCGCGGGCATGTACCGCCCGATGCCCGACGACGTCGTGATCAGCAGGGCGGCGCAGCCGCACAGCCAGGCCGCGGTCCGGCCGGCCGGCCACGCGTCGCCACGCCTGCGCAGCCGTCGCACCCCGAGCAGGTAGACGGCGGCCAGCACGATCGCCGCGGTGCCCAGGATCAGGTCGAAGCGCCAGTCGAAGAGGATGCGTGCCACGGTCGGCGGGCCTGCGAGGTCGTAACCGATCTCCACCTCCACCGGACTCGGCTGGGTCTGCAAAGACGGCGGCGGGGTCCGGCCCAGCCCGACGGCGATGCCGAACGTCACGCCGAACACCACCGCCTCGGTGAGTGCGAGCCGCAGCAGGGGTCCGCGGGCGGACGGATCGTCCCGCAGCGCCGCTGCGCCGCGTGTTCGTTGCCGCCACCCCAGCGCGCCGAGCACCACCAGGGCGGTCATCTTGGCCAGCACCAGCGCGCCGTACTCGCTGCGCACCAGCTCTGCCGGCGGCACCCGCACCAGCGCGTTGACGATTCCGCTGACCGCCATGGCGATGAAGCACCACAGCGCGAGCGCCGAGAAGCGCCTGGCGGCCAGGTCCGCGTGGTCGCCGCCGCGCAGTGCGTGCGCCAGCAGCGCGAGCAGTCCCCCGGCCCACAGTGCGCCGGCGATCAGGTGGATGAGCAGGCTGTTGGTGGCCAGGTCGTGCGCACCGCCCGACGACGAGTGTCCGGTCAGCGCCAGCGGGACCAGGCTGAGCAGCGCGCCGGCCAGCAGCGCCGGGGTCCACGACCAGCGCAGCACCGGCATGGCCGCCACGGTGACGACGGCGGCCAGCAGCGCCGTCCAGCGCCAGGCGCCCGCGACGTCGACGAGGTCCGCAGCCGCCCAGATCTCGGCCGGACCGAGGTGGTCGCGCAGCGGCTGCCCCGACACATCGGACACCGTGAGCGGAACGAGCAGCACCGCGCACAGCGCCCAGATCGCCGACGCGGCGGTGCCGAGCCGCAGTGCGCGGTAGCCCGCGGCGTCGAGCACACCGCTGGCCTGAGGCGGCGTCAGGAAGGCCGCGAACAGGAACGCACCGACCGCCACCACCGCCGCGATCTCCCCGGCGGCCCGCACGAACGGCAGCCCGTAGGTGGTGACCGGCCCGGGATCGGGCAGCCCGGTGGCGCTGAGCGCGTCGGCCAGCGACAGCGCGCCGATGCCCGCGGCGGTCGCCCCGGCCAGCAGCCCGACGCCGACGAGCACCGGCCACACTGCGCTGGTGCGCACCCGGGCCGCCACGGTCGTCATGCGTCCAGGGTATGAGGTGCGGAGCCGGACCCCTCAGCCGTCCTGTCCGGAGCGGCGCTGCGCCTCGCGCTCGCCGAACTGCGAGCGTGCGAGCTGCTCGACGCTGTCCATGTCGTCGAGGATGCCGCACAGTTCGATGTGGAACGCCTCGCGGCGCCGATCGAGGTCCTCGGCGGGCGACAGCAGATCCTGGTCGGCGGCCACCTGGCGGGCGGTGGCGAACAGCAGCGCCGACACCGACTCGGTGCTACGCACCCTGTTCTGCGCGACGTACTGCTGTCCCAGGCCGAGCGCCAGCTTGGTGAGGTCCTTCTCCGCGATCTCTGCCGGGGCATCGCGCAGCACGTCCGCGGTGATCTCGTAGGCCTCGAAGAACGGCCGCAGCATGGCCGCGGCGATCAGCGGCCGCTTGGCCCGCAGCAGGCGGTCCACCTCCTCACCGCCGGCCGAGACGTGTTCCTCCCAGTCGGCGTGCCACGACATCTCCTCGGCGACGTGGTCGCGGAACGCCGCGGAGTCGGCGAAGTAGAAGTCGAACTTCAGCAGGTCGCGCAGCCGCATCGCCTGCGACCAGAACGCCGCCAGGTGGTCGCCGTCGCTCCGTTTGGCATAGGCCAGCGCGAGTTCGACGATCGAGGTCTCCAGGAAGGCGTGGATCAGGGTGTTGCGGTAGAAGGCGGCCTGGTGCTCGTGCTGCGGTGCGATCGACCACACCGGTTCCCGCCCGCTGTCGACCCTGGTGACCGGGTGCCCGCTGGACAGTGCGTCGACGGCGGCGAGCACTCCCTCCGGCGTGCGCAGCCGCAGCGCGCTGTTGGTCATCGGAGTCTGCTTGCGGTGCAGGTAGTCCAGCGAGTCCTGCAGCGTGTGGTGCAGTTGGTCGAGCGTCAGCGCTACGCCACGGGTGGCCAGCAGCAGCGCGGACACCAGTCCGGTCGCGTTGACGGGGGTCACCTGCAGGATGCGCCAGGCCACCTCGAACGCCATCTTCTGCAGCGCGAGGCGTTTGACGGCCTGGTCCTCGGCGGCCGGACCGTGCGCCGGGCCGAGGTACTGCTTCATCGACACCGCCTCGGGGAAGCGGACGTAGATCTTGCCGAAGTTCCGCTCGCCCTGGGCCTTGATGAAGTTGTACAGCCAGCTCACACCCTCGGCGGCCTTCTCCCCGCCGCGGGCGTACTCGGCGTATTCGGCAGTCTCGTGAAGCTGGTCGAAACTGATCGAAACCGGTTGCAGCAGAAGGTCGTCGGTACGTCCCGCGAGATATGCGTCGGCGACGTAGGACAGCAGACCCAGCTTGGGCGGCAGCATCTTGCCCGTCCGGGACCGGGTGCCCTCGATCGACCAGCTCAGGTTGAACCGCTTCTCGACGACGTAGCCGATGTATTCCTTGAGCACGTACTTGTACAGCGCGTTGTCGCCGATGTTGCGCCGGATGAAGATCACCCCGGAGCGGCGGAGCAGCGACCCCAGCGGCGGGAAGTCCATGTTGATGCCGCCGAACGTGCTCACCGGCGGGAGCCGGTTCTCGTACAGCGCGACCGTGAGCACTGGGTTGTCGAGATTGGACCGGTGCGACCACAGCATCACCGCCGGATGGTTCTCCAGGTTGCGCCGCATCGTCTCGACCTGTTCGCGGTCGTAGTCGATCCGCGGATCGAAACCACGGCTGAAGATGGCGCGGCTCAGCGCGGGGATCAGGTCGATGGACACCCTGCTCCACCCGGTGGCCATCTCGTCGAGCATCGCGCCGGCCTTCTCGAGGTCGGCGCCGTCGATCTGCTCGAGTCCGGCCCGGAACCGGGCCGATGCCAGCATCTCCGGCTTGACCAGTCGCGGCGACTTGTACTCGGGCCCCAGGAGGCGGTACTCGACCCGTTCGATGGCCAGCGCCGCCCGGCGGAGCACGAAATGCGCGAAGTCCCTTGGGTTCTCCGCGACCGTCGTGTCACTCCACTGCTGCCGGAGCTCGGAGACCTTGGCGGGCTCGCCGGCCACCACCCGGGCCCGCGAGGCATCCTTGCGAAGGATGCGCCGCTGCAGCATCTCCGGCGGGCGGTAGGTGTCGCGTCCGGAGATCAGCGAGACCACCTTCGAGCGGGTCGGCAGGCCGCCGGGCACCCAGAACACCCGCACCGGCACGACGGTGCGGTCCTGGTCGGCCTCGAGTTCGGAGACCAACCGGGCCAGCACGGCGGGCGGCGGGTCCTCGACGACGGGTAGCTGTAACACCTCGACGCGCACGTCGGGATGGTCACGGCGCTGGGCCTGCAGCCAGTCCTCGAGCAGCTGAACCTCCGCCGGAGAGGAGGCCGCAGCCAGTACCAGCGCGTCGTCGGTGGTGGTGAAGCTGTCGAAGTAGTCGGCTGGGCGTTTCACGGGCGGCCTTTCGCACCGGGTTTCTTCGCGCCCGGATTCTTCTGTGCGGCAGCCTTCTTCGCCGGCGTTTTCGCCGCCTTCTTCGCAGCCGTGGCCTTCTTCGCAGGCGCCGCCTTCTTCGCGGCCGTGGCTTTCTTCGCAGGCGCTGCCTTCTTCGCCGGCGCGGCCTTCTTCTCGGGCTTCTCCGGGGACTGCCCGGCCGGCCGCTTGTACAGCGCAGGGGTCGGCAACTCCTGGTGCGGCCAGGCTTTCAGCGTGTCGAGGTAGATCTTGCGAATCTCGTCGATGCGCTCGGGAAGGTCCTCGACCGTCCAGCCGTCGGTCGAGATCGGCGGGTACACCGCGATGTCCACGGTGCCGGGGTTGAACGTGCTGGAGTCGCGCGCGGCGACCACCTCGGCGTTGCGGATGACGATCGGCACGATCGGGATGCCCGCGGACATCGCGATCCGGAACGGCCCCTTCTTGAATTCGCCGACCTCGGTGGTGTCGAGGCGCGTGCCCTCGGGGGCGATGAGGATCGAGAGTCCCTTGCGGGCGAGCTCTTCGATCTTCGCCAGCGCCTCGACGGCCTTCTTGGGGTCGTCGCGGTCGATGAACGCCGCGTCCATCACCTTGCCGATGGTGCCGATGATCGGGTCGTTCTCGAGCTCCTTCTTGCCCACCGAGGTGAAGTCGGTCTCGACGAGCCGGCCGGCGATCAGCGGGTCGGCCTGGTTGCGGTGGTTGAAGATGAACACCGCGGGCCGCTGGACGGTCAGGTTCTCGCGCCCGAGCACGTTGAGGTTGATGCCGGCGGTCGTCAGCACCAGCCGGCTCCACGCCGACGTGAAGAAGTTCACCCCGCTGCGCCGGTTGCGGTTGAGCAGTCCCCATCCGACGGCGCCCGCGGCGACCGGCACCAGCGAAGCGATGCCCGCGACCGTGCGCAACTGCGAGACCGGGCTGCTGCCTGAGCGACTGGTGAAGCGCAGCACCGGCCACCCCCGCTTGGCGGCCACGGCCGCCAGCTTGCCGGCGGGATTGGTCGGCCGCGGATTGCCGACCAGGTACATCAGCGCCACGTCCTCGTCGCCGTCGGCGTAGAAGTAGCTCTTGGCGAGGTCGACGCCGTTGCGGGCGGCGAACGCCTGAACGGCCCTGGCCTTTCCTGGACCCCAGATGATCGGCCGCGTCACCTCGCCGGTGATGCAGTCGTTCTCGTCGGTCTCGAACTTGTTGCTGAGCACGTTCTCGATGCCGAGGTACTCGGCGACCGGCTCCACCTGGACCGTCAGCGCGGACGAGCTGAGCACCACGGTGTGCCCGCGTGCCATGTGCGCCCGTACGAGGTCGCGCATCTCGGGGTAGATGCGGTCGCGGACGTGCTTGTCGAACAGTCGCTCGGCCAGTTCGTCGACGTCGGAGAGCGAACTGCCACGCAGCATTCGCGCACCCTTGCCGATGAGGTCCTCGAACTCCGAGCGGCCCAGCTGGTGGTTGAGACCGGCCTGCACCATGCCCATGAACTCGCCCACGCCCATCTGCCGGCGACGCAACCGTTCGCGGGTCATGATGACGCCGGTGAATCCGGCCACCAGGGTGCCGTCGAGGTCGAAGAAGGCGCCGATCTCCGGGCCGCCGGGGCCGCCCATGATCTCGGCCACCGATCCCGGCAGCCGGATGGTCCGCGGGTCGGATTGCTGGTCGTCCGCCGTCACTGCTGTGCGCTCCCATTCGACGATGCCTTCGACCGGTCGGCGACCGATGCGGGTGACGCCCGGCCCGGGCCGCCCAGCGCGAGCACCTCGTCGAAACCGTCGATGAGGCAGCGGGCGAACAGGTCCGGGTCTCTGATCGACGCCCGGTCGTATCGGGCGGTGACGGTGCAGTACCCCGACCGGGACACAAGCACCACCATCATCGCCACTCCGGGCAACGGCCCGATTCCGTACTGGCGCAATATCTTCGCACCGGCGATGTAGGTGTCCCCGGCGTACACCGGCACGTTGCTCGCCTGGACGTCGGAGTTCACCACCGACCCGGCCATGGCTTCGAGCACCGAGTCGGGCATCAGGCTCGCCACCGGGGCGACGGCGCCGACCATGTCGAGCGCACGCTCCTCACGCTTGCGGGTCATCTGCGCCCGGACTCTGCCGATGCGCGCCACCGGGTCGGTGACCCCGATCGGCGCAGCCAGGTTGACCCCGACGAAGCGGTTGCCGCCCGCGGGGTCGGCATCCGATCGCAGGCTGACGGGGACCGCCATCGGCAGCGTCGCGACCGGCACGCCGAACGCCTCGTGATAGAGGCGAAGCGCGCCGCACACACCGGCCAGGTAAGCGTCGTTGATGGAACCGCCCGCCGCCTTCGCCGCCTTGTGCAGGTCGCTGAGCACCATGTCGATCGCCTCGCTACGCGTCGACAGGCTGCGCCGCCGCAGCAGCGGTGAGGGCTGCGCGACCGAGCCCACCACCCGCGCGCCGGACCGGGCGTAGTCGACCACCCCGCCGACCGTCGACACCGGGTCGCGAACCACCTTGCCGACGGCGCCGAGGGCGCCACCGAGCACCCCGCGGACACCGCCGAGGATCGACAGCGGTAACCGGTTGACGCCTTCGCGCATCAAGTCGTTGGGCGACAGGTCCTGCGGGATGGGAAGCGGCGGCGCCTGCTGCGGCGGCGGATCGCGTTCGAGGTCGTAGACGCTGGCGAACATCTCGACTCCGCCGACACCGTCGGTCACCGCGTGACTGAAGTGCAGCATCGTCGCGGCGCGACCGCCCTCCAACCCCTCGATGAGGGTGGCCGTCCACAGCGGCCGGGAGATGTCCAACGGTGACTGCAAGGCGATCTCGGCGAGGTCGATCAGCTGGCGCATCGTGCCCGGGTCGGGGATCCGCACCCGGCGCACGTGGAAGTCGAGATTGAAGTCCGGGTCGACGACCCAGCGTGGGGCCGCCGTCGGCAGGGTCGGGGTGACGACCTTCTGGCGCAGCCTCAACACCTTGCGGGAGGCGTATTCGAAGCGGGTGCGGAACCGGTCCCAGTCCGGTGTGACGTCGAGGATCTCGACGGTCAGGATCCCCGAGCGGGTGCGGGGATTAGCCTCGCCGCGGTGCAGGATCTGGTCGAACGGGCTCAGTTCCTCGGGCAGTCCCGCCGTGTCCGATTCCGGCACGTCGCTCGTCGCCACGCTGTCCCCCCTCATCACCTGTGACCGCTGCCAACACGCTAGTCCGCGGGTAGTCCCGGCGCTGCGGCTTTCATGGCGGTGGCGAGGCGCCTCGCGCGAACCCTTCACCCCACCGGGCCGGGGTGCCTGTGGCGTTAAAGTAGCTCCGCTGCCCCCGTAGCTCAGCGGATAGAGCAGCCGCCTTCTAAGCGGTTGGTCGCAGGTTCGATCCCTGCCGGGGGCGCTTCCCATGCGCCGGCCGACCGACGGAAATCGCATTCTCTTTTCTGCGTAGCCGTTCTCTCCGAATGCACATACCTTCCCGCCAGGCGAGAGTACGTTTCCCGACATGCACACCGTCCGCAGTTTCTGCCGGGTCTGCACATCCGTCTGCGGCATCCTCGTCGACGTCGACGGCGACGAGGTGCTGCGCGTCCGCGGCGACAAGGAGCATCCGTTCTCCAAGGGCTACACGTGCGCCAAGGGACGCGCACTGCCGTTGCTGCACCACCATCCCGACCGCCTCGAACGGCCCCGCATGCGGATCGACGGACGCCAGCAGGACGTCAGCTGGGACGCCTGTCTGGATGACCTGGCCACCCGCCTGCGCGCGATCATCGACGAGCACGGCCCCGGCTCGGTCGGCATCTACTTCAGCACCATGGAGAGCGCCGGTTTCCGGATGGCCGAGGCGTTGCACGCGGCGATCGGCACCCCGGCCAAGTTCAGCCCCCTGACCATCGACGGCACCGCCAAACCGCTGGTGTCGGATCTGGTCGGCGGATTCATGGGGCTGTCCGGCCGGACGGATCTCGACACCACCGACTTCCTGCTGCTCGTCGGCGCCAACCCGGTGGTCTCCCACGGCCACGCCATCTCGATGCCCAACCCGACGGGCACCGTGCGCGACATCGCCGCACGCGGACAGGTGTGGGTGATCGACCCGCGGCGCACCGAGACCGCCCGTCTGGCGACCGGCCACCTGGCGCCGCGCCCCAGCACCGACCACGCGGTACTGGCCCACCTTGTGCGTGAGGTCCTGCGCGACGGCGTGAAACCCGATGTCCCCGTTCAGGGCATCGACGAGCTCGCCGCGGCGGTGGAACCGTTCACCCTGGCCCACACGGCGAAGTACGCCGACGTCACCGAAGCCGACCTCATGCGGCTCGCGACGGCGGTCCGCGGCGCCAAGTGCGTCGCCATCGAGACCGGGACCGGTGTGACCATGACCGCGGAGCGCGCCAACGTCACCCAGTGGCTGGCGTGGGTGCTGATGATCCTGACCGGCGCGATGAACCGGCCGGGCGGCACCTGGTTCCACCCCGGGTTCGCCTATCAACTCGAGGCTTTCGGTGATCTGCTGCCGATCACCCCGATCGAGGGATCGTTCGGCCCGGGTCCGCGCAGCCGGCCGGAGGCACAGGCGTTCATCAACGAATGGCCCTGCGCGGTCCTTCCCGACGAGATCGAGGCGGGCAACATCCGCGCGCTGATCAACGTCGGCGGCAGCCTGGTCACCAGCTTCCCCGAGACGGGGAAACTCATCCCCGCGTTACAGGATCTCGAGGTCTTCGCCACCACGGAGATCATCGACAACGAGACGACGCGGCTGGCGACGCACGTCCTGCCGACCAAGGACCCGCTCGAACGTCCCGACATCACCCTGCACGACATCCTGAGCTCGCGGGTGTCGGTCCAGCACACCCATGCCGTTGTGGAGCCGGTCGGCGAACGGCGATCGATGTGGTGGGTGTTCGCCGATCTGGCGCGGCGCCTCGGCTACGACGTCGGCACGCTCGCCAATCCGGACACCAGCACCGACGACGACGTCCTCGCCGTCCTGCTGGCCGGCGGCCGGACGCCCTTCGACGAGGTGGTCGCGACCGGCTGGGCGGAGGCGCCCCGCGAGCTGCCCGCGGAGTGGGTGGACCGGCACATCGACCGGATGGGCGGCTGGCGACTGGCTCCGCCGATCCTCGTCGCCCAGCTGGCGGGCCTCGAGCCGCCGCCCGAATTGATGATGGTCCCGCGTCGGCAGCGCAAGAAGCTCAACGGCCAACTGGACTTCCTCGGCGAGCCGGCGGAGATCATCGTCCATCCCGACGACGGCGCCGCCGCGGGCGTGGTGAGCGGTGAACGCGTCACAGTGCGCAGCGCGAACGGCGAGGTCACCGGCATCGCGAAGCTCGACGGCTCGGTCCGGACGGGTGTGGTCTCGATTCCGCACGGTCACCACGACTGCAACGTCAACCGGCTGACCAGTAAGGACGACATCGACGTGGTCACCGGGATGGTGCGCTATTCGGGGATCGCCGTCAGCCTGCATCCCGCCTGACCAGCAAAGCGCCCCCGGGACGTAGCCCGGTCGCAGCCACCGTCCCGGTGTAATCTGCACCCACCGTTCAGCGTGCGGATACAGGGCTCATCAGGCACGTCACCAGGCGATCGACCGGGTGCGAAATGTGAGCCACATCACACTCACAGGGTCTCGTGAGCTACCGCACAGTAGCCGGGCACGTCTGTTTTCCGGACGACAAGTTAAATAGGCTAATCTCTGTCGCGACGACTGTTTGTCTGGCGTCATTCATCGGGTCGAAATGTAAGGGGTCACCATGTCTCGGACGGACAACGTCACCTATGACGGTCCCGGACAGGTGAGCCAGCCGCCGGTCGGGCAGCAGCCGGCGACCGCGCCGACGCCGCCGTCGCACCAGAAGCCGACCAAGCGGCGCCCGACGGCCGTCGACATCGTCAAGAAGATCTGGATCCCGCTGCTCATCATGATCGTCGTGGTGGTGGCCGGATTCACCGTGCACCGCATCCGGGGATTCTTCGGCGCCGAAGGCGTGACCGTGACACCCAAGGTGTTCGCCGACGACCCCGAACCCTTCGACCCGAAGGTCGTCCGGTACGAGATCTCCGGCAACGGCAGCTACGCCGACATCAACTACCTGGACCTGGACGCCAAGCACCAGCGGGTGGACGGGGCAGCGCTGCCCTGGAGCCTGACCCTGGAGACGACCGCTCCGTCGGCGGCTCCCAACATCGTCGCCCAGGGCGACGGCGACTTCATCTCCTGCCGAGTCATCGTCGATGACGTCGTGAAAGACGAGAGGACTTCCAGCGGCGTGAACGCCCAGACCTTCTGCTACGTGAAATCGGCATGAGCGCACCCACCTACGACGCGCCCACCGACGCTTTCCCGCCCGCCCGACGCCCTTCGAAGCCGTTCATCCCGCGGATGATCCGCGCCTTCGCGGTGCCCATCATCCTCGCCTGGATCGCCGTGATCGCCGTCGTCAACGTCGTCGTCCCGCAGCTCGAAGAGGTCGGGCAGCTGCGCGCGGTGTCGATGAGCCCGGACGACGCCCCGTCGATGATCTCGATGCAGCAGGTGGGCAAGGTCTTCGAGGAAGGCGACTCCGACAGCCAGGTGATGATCGTCCTGGAGGGCGAGAATCCACTCGGCGACGACGCACACGCCTACTACGACCAGCTCATCGACAAGCTCGAAGCCGATCCCGCCCACGTCCAGTCCGTGCAGGACTTCTGGAGCGACCCGCTCACCGCCACCGGCGCGCAGAGCAGCGACGGCAAGGCCGCCTACGTCCAGCTGAAGCTGGCGGGCAACCAGGGCGAGTCACTGGCCAACGAGTCGGTGGACGCGGTCCAGGCGATCATCAACAGCATTCCGCCGCCGGACGGGGTGAAGGCCTACCTGACCGGCCCGGCCGCACTCGCCGCCGACCAGCACATCGCCAGCGACCGCAGCATGCAGCTGATCGAGGCCGTCACGTTCACGGTCATCATCATCATGCTGCTGCTGGTCTACCGCTCGATCATGACGCTGATCCTCGTGCTGGTGATGGTCGTGCTCTCGCTCGCGGCGTCCCGCGGCGTGGTGGCCTTCCTCGGCTACTACGAGATCATCGGACTCTCGACGTTCGCGACGAACCTCCTTGTCACACTCGCGATCGCCGCCTCCACCGACTACGCCATCTTCCTGATAGGCCGATATCAGGAAGCGCGAAGTGTCGGCGAGGACAAGGTGACCGCGTACTACACGATGTTCAAGGGCACGGCGCACGTTGTGCTCGGCTCCGGTCTGACCATCGCCGGCGCCACCTTCTGCCTGAGCTTCACCCGGCTGCCCTACTTCCAGACCCTGGGCGTTCCGCTGGCGATCGGCATGGTCGTCGCGGTGCTCGCCTCGCTCACACTGGGTTCGGCGATCGTCGTGGTGGCCAGCAAGTTCGGGGCGCTGGAGCCGAAACGCGCACTGCGGACCCGTGGTTGGCGCAAGGTCGGGGCGGCAGTGGTGCGGTGGCCGGGTCCCATCCTGATCGGCACCGTCGCACTCGCGCTGATCGGCCTGCTCACGCTTCCCGGGTACCGCACCAACTACAACGACCGGCACTACCTGCCCGCCGACCTGCCGGCCAACGAGGGATACGCGGCCGCCGACCGGCACTTCGACCAGGCCCGGATGAATCCCGAGCTGATGATGATCTCCAGCGACCACGACCTGCGCAACTCGGCGGACTTCCTGGTGATCGACAAGATCTCGAAAGCCATCTTCCGGGTGCCCGGCGTGGCGAGGGTGCAGGCCATCACCAGGCCGGACGGCAAACCGATCGAGCACACGTCGATCCCGTTCCAGATCAGCATGCAGGGCACCACCCAGCAGATGAACCAGAAGTATCTGCAGGACCGGATGGCCGACATGCTCAAGCAGGCAGACGAGATGCAATCCACCATCGACACGATGACGCGGATGCAGAACCTCACCGCGCAGATGGCCGACACCACGCACAGCATGGTCACCAAGATGAAGGGCATGGTCGTCGACATCGAGGAATTGCGCGATCACATCGCCGATTTCGACGACTTCTTCCGGCCGATCCGCAACTACTTCTACTGGGAACCCAAGTGCTTCAACATCCCGGTGTGCTGGGCGCTGCGCTCGGTCTTCGACACCCTTGACGGCATCAACGTGATGACCGACGACATCAAGGCGCTCATGCCGGACATGGAGCGGCTGGATTCCCTTATGCCGCAACTGGTCACGATGATGCCCGAGATGATCGAGACCATGAAGACGATGAAGACGATGATGCTGACCATGTATGCCTCCCAGAAGGGCATGCAGGATCAGATGGCCGCGATGCAGGACGAGTCCAACTCCATGGGCGAGGCCTTCGACGCGTCGATGAACGACGACTCGTTCTACCTGCCGCCGGAGATCTTCGACAACGAGGACTTCAAGCGCGGCATGGAGCAGTTCATCTCGCCGGACGGTAAGTCGGTGCGCTTCATCATCTCCCACGAGGGCGATCCGATGTCCCCGGAGGGCATCAAGCGCATCGACGCCATCAAGCTGGCAGCCAAGGAAGCCGTCAAGGGCACTCCGCTCGAGGGCTCCACGATCTACCTCGGCGGCACCGCGGCGACGTTCAAGGACATGCAGGACGGCAACAACTTCGACCTGCTGATCGCCGGGATCGCCGCGCTGGCACTGATCTTCATCATCATGTTGATCATCACCCGCAGCGTGGTGGCCTCAGCGGTGATCGTGGGCACGGTGGTGTTGTCGCTCGGCGCCTCGTTCGGCCTGTCGGTGCTCATCTGGCAGCACCTGCTCGGCATCGAACTGCACTGGATGGTGATGGCGATGGCGGTGATCATCCTGCTCGCCGTCGGCGCCGACTACAACCTGCTCCTGGTGTCGCGGTTCAAGGAGGAGATCCACGCTGGACTGCACACCGGCATCATCAGATCGATGGGCGGCACCGGCTCGGTGGTGACCTCGGCCGGCCTGGTGTTCGCGTTCACGATGATATCGATGGCGGTCAGCGAGCTGACGGTGATCGGTCAGGTGGGCACGACGATCGGACTGGGTCTGCTGTTCGACACGCTGATCGTGCGGTCGCTGATGATGCCCTCGATCGCCGCCCTGCTCGGGCCGTGGTTCTGGTGGCCGCAACGGGTTCGGCAGCGGCCGGTCCCGGCGGCGTGGCCGCAGTCGCCGCAGAACTTCACGTCCGTCTGAGCGACACCCGAAACGAGATCCGCCCGGTCGATCCGACCGGGCGGTTCTCGTTGTGGCGCACATGATTGCGCCGGGCGGGCTGGGCTGAGCGCAAAAAGAATCCGCCCGGCCATACGGCCGGGCGGATCTCTTGGTGGCTCGGGGTACTACCAGACCCAGACGGACATGTCGTTCGGCGGGTAGTTCATGCAGATGTCCGTGGTGTGCGCGGCGACGCCCTTGTTGTTGAAGAAGACCTTCGCCCAGTTCGGCCAGTTCCAGTGCAGCTGCTCGTAGAACGCGTTGGTCACGGTGTCCTCGGCGTACTGGCGACGGCCCTTGTAATCCATCGAGAAGAACCAGTGGATGCGGTCCTGGACCGCGCGGTGCACCTCGGGCGACTTGTTGTTGTAGTCGATCATGTACCGCTCGTAGTACACCGGTTCGACGTCGCGGGCGGCGGCCAGGATCTGCTCGGCCGTGCACGGCGTCCGCAGGATCCGGTTCGGGATCGGATAGTCGTCGGTGGCGTCCGCGGAGGCGACGCCCGGCGCGACCGCCATCAGGCCGGCGGCGGCGACCGCCACCATCCCGGAGTGGACCATGGAGCGAATGCTCTTACGCATGTCTGTCTTACCTTCCTGACGTCAGCGCTCGGCCGGCAGCGGGGGGCCTGCCGGCACCGGTGCCGGTGCGGGGGCCGCCGGGTTGGCGACCCGTTGCAGGGCCACCATCTGGTTCGGGCAGTACACGGGGATGGCCTCACCGAGGAACTGCCACGACTGCTCGGTGGTGCTGCCCCTCTGCAACTGGTCGAAGACGAACTTCGCCGACTGCACGGCGTCCTTGTCGACGCCGCGGTTCAGCCGCTTGCAGGCGATCTTCGCGATCCAGGCGTTGTAGTCCTTCTGACCGTAAATGCCGTAGGCCTGAAGGCGCTTGGCGAATGCGGTGTCCGGTTCGGGCTGCGCCATCGCGGGCGCAGCCAGGCCGACGGCGATCGCCGCACCCGCGACCGCGGTGGTCAGTCCCTTGGTGAGTCCCGCTAACTTCATGGGTGGATACTACATTGCTCCGGCCGGTCGACGCAGCCACTCGACGGTGGCAAAAAGCGGGTGCGAATAGGCTCACAGCCGTGTCCAACCCGGTCCTGGTCGACGTCGCCGACCACATCGCCCTGATCACCGTCAACGATCCCGATCGCCGCAACGCGGTGACCTTCGAGATGTCCGCCGGCCTGCGCCGGGCCGTGGACGCCGCCGAGGCCGACGACGACGTCCACGCCGTGATCGTCACCGGCGCGGGCAAGGCGTTCTGCGCGGGCGCCGACCTGACCGCGCTGGGCGAGGCCACCGAGGACGGGCTGCGCCGCATCTACGACGGCTTCCTCGCGATCGCCGACTGCTCACTGCCCACCATCGCCGCCGTCAACGGCGCGGCCGTCGGCGCCGGGCTCAATCTGGCGCTGGCTGCCGACGTCCGCATCGCCGGGCCGGCGGCGCTGTTCGATCCGCGGTTCCAGAAACTCGGCATCCATCCCGGCGGCGGCGCGACGTGGATGCTCAACCGTGCCGTCGGGCCGCAGGCAGCACGGGCGGCCCTGCTGTTCGGCATGCGCTTCGACGCCGAGTCCGCGGTCCGGCACGGGCTGGCGCTCGAGGTGGCCGACGATGCGGTCGCGGCGGCGCGCGCCCTCGCCGCGGGCCCGGCTTCGGCGCCCCGCGACGTCGTCATCGCCACGAAGGCGTCGATGCGGGCGACCGCCAACCCCGGCACGATCGACAGCGACCAGCACCGGGTGGCCGTCGACGTGGAGATCGGCCCGCAGGCCACGTCCATCGAGTCACCCGAGTTCGCCGCCCGGCTGGCCGCGGCCAAGCGCCGGTAACGCCGATCCCGGGACTACAGGTCCGCGAGCGCCAGGTCCGGTGACTCGATGAGCGCGCGCAGCTCGCACAGGAATGCCGCCACCTGGGCGCCGTCGGCGACACGATGGTCGAACGCGCACGTGAGCGTCATCGTCGGGCGGGCCACCACCTCGCCGTCGAGCACGACGGCGCGCGGCTTGAGCGAGCCGACCCCGAGAATCGCCGCCTCCGGGTGGTTGATCACCGGCACGCCGTCGTCGAGGCCGAGCGCACCGAAGTTCGAGACCGTGAACGTCGAACCCTGCAGTTCGCCCGGCGTCAGCGTGCCGGCCCGTGCTCCGGATACCAGCCGCGCCACCTCGGCCGCGAGTTCGCGGGTGGTCCTGGCGTGCGCGTCGGTGACCACGGGCACCAGCAGCCCACGCGGCGCCGCGACGCCCACTCCGAGGTGCACGGCGGAATGCCGGTGGATGCGGGGGCCGTCGACGGTGTCCAACCACGTGGCGTTGAGCAGCGGGTGATGGCGCAGCGCGACGATCAGCAGGCGCAGCGTCAGCACGAACGGCGTGACCGACTCCACACCCAGCCGGTCCCTCAGCGCGAGCAGCCGGGTGCCGTCGACCTGTACCGAGGCGTTGGCGTCGGGGATCTCGCGGCGGGACACCGCCATCCGGCGCGCCATCTCCAGCCGCACCCCGCGCACCGGGTCGTCGTTCGCCTCGGCCGTTTCACCGGGTGGCTCGACCGGCGCCTCGACCGCCGCGAGGACGTCGGCGCGGGTGACGATCCCGTCGGGTCCCGAGGGTTCGACGGCGGTGAGATCGACGTCCAGGTCGGCCGCCAGCTTGCGCACCGGCGGTTTCGCACGGGCCCGCCGCCTGCTGCCGTCCATCGAGTCGTCGGCGCCGTAGCCGACCAGCACGGCCGTGCGG